>JAVBPB010000086.1:0-14157 GCA_031549965.1 Mobilisporobacter sp.
ATTAAGTATAAGCACTTTTTCTTAAATAGTTTAATGAATACATTAAATCAATTTTTTAGATGAATATTCTGGCAAATATTATATTTTAATCTCATTTATGCCATGGAAAGGAGACCCAAAAATAATGTCAGCATCCTGACATTATTTTCGTTTTAAGGGGCTCCTTGTAATGTTTGGCATAACAGAGCTTAAAATATAATATTTGCCAGAATATTCATCTAAAAAATTGATTTACTGTATTCAGTACACTAGTTATGAAAAAGTGCTTATACTTAATATTTTGTTTCATTGTCTGCAAGATGTTTAAATTCATTAGCTAAAAATTTTAAAGCACCGCCTTGTTCAATTAGCTTATTTTTTGTTTTAGAATTTCACTAACAAATTATCTATACTTTATAGGTTCTAAAAGATCAAGCTGCTGTACGCTTTCATCTCCAGATATAAAAGTATCAAAGTCAACACATTCTTCCATCCATTGAATACTAGAATCCACATCATACTTATCACTATTTTTTGCCCAGTTATATAGTTGCATCCAACGTTCACCTATTTCGCTTAACTTTGCAGAAATTGAGGCAAATAAACCACCATCAAATTGTTTTTTTACTAAAGGTTCTAAAACTTCAAACCCTTCTGGTATTGTTACCCACATTTCATAGCCGTAAACTGGATTATTTTCAGATGGATTTGGATTATTAAATCCAAATTGGCGAAATCCGCTTTTTTTATGTAGCTCATTTTCTAATATAAATTTGTACATTACATCCGAACAATCCTTTTCTGGCGTCTCACTTTCTGCTCGGTAAGTTGCAACTGTAATTGCTGGAATCCTTACAATCCTAACATTATTTAAATCATTATCTGACATAGCAGTTTTCCTTTCTGAGAGCAAAATTTGAAGTGCTTTTTCATACTTTAAACTAGTTTCTGGAATATATTTCTCTATGTAAGTAAAAAACTGTTCCAGATTATTTTCATTCCTTATATACTCAATTAAATTTTCGATCATAAAAGTTAACGAGTCAATAGTAACCGCTTCATTCTTAAGATTTTCCAAATGAATACATAATGTATCTAAGGCTACATTAGTATCATTTGACTTAAAAATTCGTTCTATATCAGAAATAGGCATCTTTAACTTTCTAAGTAGGACAATCTGATTAATACGAATTACATTTTCGTCATTATAAAATCTGTATCCACTTTCTGTTCTTTCACTTTTTAATATTCCCTCCTCCTCCCAGTACCTAAGAGTCCGATTGGAAATATTAAATTTATTCGCTGCTTCACCAATTCTTAGCATATTTGCACCACCTCTCTCTGAAATTATTCTAAAGCCTTACGTGGGGTAAAGGTCAATAGTTTTTTTAATATTTAAAGATAAATTATAATATGGACTTTAATATATCTAAATTCTCATTCAATCTGCTTTTATCAAAAGGCTTTAGCAATATATTTTTGCTGCCGATTACAGAAATAATTTCTTGAAAATCCCTGCTTTTTAATAATTTTCCCTCAAAAAGATTTAGGTGTTCATCACCTTTTTTATTATTACTATGTATATAAAGCGTTTTACAAAAAGGCTCAACCTTACTATAAAACTCTTTCAACGTAATTTCTCCATACGCAAAGGCATGTCCAATATCAAAAGCAAGTCCAAAATCTTTACAATTAACGCCTTCTACAATTCTAATTAATAAATCAGGATTATATTCAAAAGTATTACATATCGACACTCTAATTCCCTGAGTTTTATCCATAACCTCTTTCCAAAATTCAATTGAATTATTTACATAAGCCATATTATAAAACTCTACCTGTATCATTGGCAAAAAAGTAGAAAGAAATATAATCTCCTCACTATTAACCGACTTAGCAAAGTCTATACTCTGCCATATCTTCTTTTTCACCACTTCAAGTATGTCGATTTCTGCTACTGCCGGATTTAAATCAATATACGCCCCATCCGTAATAATTTTCTTCTTAAAATCTTGTTCCAAGAAATTTTTTATATCATCATAATAATTACCATTCAAATAATTTGTGTAAAGAGGATTTTCAATATTAATTATTTCCACTTCTTGTAAAACATCCTTAACAATATTATTTATATCAAAACCTATTCCAATCATATAGCACCACCTAATATATTAATTTATCATTCAAAAAACCAACTATTTTTATATTTCTGAAATAACTAAATCAATTTTTTAGATGAATTTATGTAAACTTACCAGAATTTTAATTTGGAATATTTCTACTCAAACGAACGCAGTATTTTATTTCAAAAAAACCGTTAGTGCCATGGAAATGAGACTATACCATTCTGGAAGCCTTGCTGACAGAATGGTATAGTCTCATTGGAATGTTTGGCTCGTCGGTTTATTTGAAACAAAATACTGCGTTCGTTTGAGTAGAAATATTCCAAATTAAAACTCTGGTAAGTTTACATAAATTCATCTAAAAAATTCAATACAAACTAAATCACTCCCACTTAAAGGTAATAATCCCCCCAATAATAATTGCAATACCAACCAGTTTTCTCCACTCAAATGGCACCTTCTCCATCTTAAAAAGACCAAACAGTTCAATAGTATAAGCAATCAATAATTGAGCAATTAAAATCAGCATAACACTTCTTGCCGGCCCAAGAGTCTGAGTACTTTTAATAACCGTATAAGTTATAAAAGCTCCCATTGCTCCTCCAAGCAACATGTACTTGCTGTCAATTTTAAATAAATCTCCAAAATTTCCTTCCTTGCCTGTTACAAACCAAGCAACTAAGCATACAATCAGAGCCGTAAACTGGACAAAACTGCTAGAAACCCAAACACTGGTTTCCTTTGTAACTCCAGTATTAAATACCCCCTGCATACTCATAAGTGCCCCAGAAATTAAGGCAATAATAATTCCCATCATAATAATTTCCTCCAAAACCATATTTAAGTTATTATTATTTTGTCCTTAATTTACTAATATATTCAAATTAAATTAAACAATCCTCTAGTATTTTAATCATATCATCCACATCTGATTTTTTAATTATCAGCGGTGGTACAAAACGAATTATTTTTGCTCCGGCTGTTATGATTATAAGACCTTTATCCAAGGCTTTTAAAACTATAGGGCCTGCTTCTTTTGAAAGTTCAATTCCCTGCATTAAACCAAGTCCACGTCTTTCTATGATAAAATCATACTTAGAAACCAGTTCATCTAATTTTTCTTCTAAATATTTTGAAACTTCTTTTACATTGTCTAAAATATTCATTTCATTAAACATATCTAAAACTTTATTTACAGCCGCCGTTGCAAAAGGATTACCGCCATATGTAGTACCATGATCTCCTGTAACAAATGCACTTGAAACTTTTTTAACTGCTGCAAATGCTCCAACCGGAACGCCACAGCCAAGAGCTTTAGCAGAGGTTACTATATCAGGCATTATACCGTATTGCTCATAGGCAAACATAGTACCGCATCTTCCCATTCCACATTGAATTTCATCAAGAATCATTACAATATCATTTTCATCACATATTCTTCTGATTTCTGTTAAGAATTCTTTGTCACAAGGATAAATTCCCCCTTCTCCCTGAACTGTTTCTAGTAATATGGCAGATGTTTTATCTGTAATTTTTGATACAACTGATTCTAAATCATTATATTGTGCAAATACTGTACCACCAATTAAAGGCTTAAAAGCTTCCTGATACTTTGGCTGACCGGTTACTGATAAGGCTCCCATACTTCTTCCATGAAATGATTGATTCATAGAAATAATTTCGCTATCTGACATGTTTTTCTTATTGTAATAATATTTTCTAGCTAATTTAATAGCACCTTCTATAGCTTCTGTGCCACTGTTTGTAAAAAATACCTGATCCATTTTTGAAGCTTCTAAAAATTTTTCTGCTGCTTCAATGGCTGGTACATTATAATACAGATTAGAAGTATGTAATAATTTATCTATTTGACTTTTTAAAGCTTTATTATATTCTTCATTATTATATCCAAATGCAAAAACTGCAATTCCTGCTGCAAAGTCCAGATATTTTTTCCCATCAATATCAAACAGATTAATCCCATTTCCTTTTTCAAGTACTATTTTGTATCTGTTATACGTATGCATAAGAAGCTGTTCTGCTTTTTCAATATAGGTATTAGCATTCATTATTAAACATCCCTTCATTTTTTAAAATTGCTGTTCCAATACCACGATTAGTAAAGAATTCTAACAAAAGACAATGTTCCATCCTTCCATCCAGAATGTGAACTCTTGATACACCATTATTAATAGCATCAATACAATTATTTAATTTTGGAAGCATCCCTCCGCCAATAAATCCTTTTTCAATAAATTCATTAGCCATATCAAGGGTCATTACAGATATTAACGTGTCTTTATCCTCTGGATTAGTGTATACGCCTTCAGTATCAGTAAGAAATACTAATTTTTCTGCTCCAACCGCTGTAGCTACTGCACATGCTGCATCGTCAGCATTAATATTGTAAGTTTGAAAATCCTCATCAAGACCTATAGGACATATTACAGGTACAAAGCCATTGTCAATTAAAGTATTAATTAAGCTGGCATCAACTTCTGTAATATTTCCTACAAATCCTATGTCCTCACCATTTACTAATTTCTTCTCAACCTTAAAAGTACAGCCGTCTTTTCCGCTTATTCCAACAGCTTTAACTCCCAGCTTTTCAACCATTTGTACAAGGCTTTTGTTAACTCTTCCTAAAACCATTTCTGCAATTTCCATAGTTTCTTCATCAGTTACTCTAAGTCCCTGAACAAATTTAGGTTCTTTTCCAACTTTAGAAACCCAACTGCTTATGTCTTTTCCGCCACCGTGTACTATGATTGGCTGCATACCAACTAATTTAAGAAGTGCCACGTCTTGAATAACATTAAACTTTAGCTGTTCGTCAAGCATTGCACTTCCTCCATACTTTACTACAACCTTTTTGTTGTTGAATTTTTGAATATAAGGCAATGCCTCTATTAATGTTTGAGCTTTAATAAGTATTTGGTTCATGCTTTCCATTGTTAAATATTCCTTTCTGTATTTAATTACGAACGATAGTCCGCATTAATCTTAATGTAATCGTATGTTAAATCACAGCCCCATGCTGTGGCTGATTTGTCTCCCATTTTTAAGTCTGCAATAACGGCTACTTCTTTTTGTGATAAGATTTCTGTTGCATTTTCTTCGCTATAATCTGTAGCAAGACCGTTTTCCACAATCTTTAATTTGCCAATGCTGCTTTCAAAATATAAATCCACTAAATCAGGATCAAATTCTGCCTTTGAGTAACCCATTGCACAAAGAAAACGTCCCCAGTTAGCATCATTTCCGTATATGGCTGTTTTACAAAGATTAGATGTTATCATTGATTTTGAAAGTTCTATGGCCTGTTCTTTTGAGTCTGCACCAAGTACAGTAACTTCCAACAGTTTAGTAGCTCCTTCTCCGTCTGCCGCCATCTTTTTAGCTAGATTCGTGTTAACCATATTAAGGGCTTCCACAAACTTATTGTAATCTTCATTTTCGGTTGTTATTTCTTCATTTCCAGCCATACCATTAGAAAGAATTAGTACCATGTCATTGGTTGAGGTGTCTCCATCAACTGAAATCATGTTATAAGTATCTTTAACATTATTACTTAATGCTTTTTTTAATAAATCTTTACTAATGTTGATATCTGTTGTAATAAATCCCAGTAAAGTTGCCATGTTTGGATGAATCATTCCAGAACCTTTTGACATTCCTCCAACTGTAATAGTTTTTCCTTCTATTTCAAATTGGACTGCATATTCCTTTGAGTATGTGTCAGTTGTCATAATTGCTTCTGCCGCAATATGTCCGCTTTCTAAACTGTAATCTAATTCTTTTATAAGTAAATCAACACCATCTTTTATAATATCTATTGGAAGCTGTTTACCAATTACTCCTGTGGAAGCTACTAAAATATTATTGGTTTGAACGTTAAAAATACTGGCTACCTTTTCTGCCATCATTTCATTATTGCTGTCACCTAAAGTTCCTGTACAAGCATTAGCTACACCACTGTTAACTACTATAGCTTTAATATATTCTGATTCATTTACTATTTTTTGATTCCATTTAACCGGTGCTGCCTTTACTTTATTAGTTGTAAATGTTCCGGCTGCTTTACATGGCACATCTGAAACTACTAATGCCATATCTTTTCTTTTCTTTTTTATTCCTGCATATACTCCTGCTGCTTTAAATCCTTGTGCAGCGGTAACTCCGCCTTCTATTATTTTCATATAATCATCTCCTAAAATAAGTCGTTTAAAATTTTATAACATCAATTTAATGTATCTGGCGTTAAATCTTGAAACTTTTTATTCAATTTAACGCAGAATATTTTCTCTATTTATAGGTGGTAAGATAATACTTAATTTTGCCCTTATTTAACATTTCCTCAACTTAAGGAAATAGTGGAATAATTTGAAGTCCTTCATTTTCATTTAAACCAAACATTATATTCATATTTTGAACTGCCTGACCAGCAGCCCCTTTTACTAAATTATCCATTGAACCCATCATAATAATTCTCTTGGTTCTAGTATCCAGTTTAAAATTAACATCCACAAAATTGCTACCATGTACCCATCTTGTTTCTGGACAAATATCTTTTTCAAGTACTCTTACAAAATACTCTTCATTATAATATTTATCATATATTGCCTTTACTTCTTCATATGTAACATCTTTTGAAAGATTAGCATAAGCGGTTATTAATATTCCTCTGTTCATTGGTACTAAATGTGGAGTAAAATTAATTATTATTTCTTCACCCAATGTTAATGAAAGCTGTTCTTCTATTTCAGGGGTATGTCTGTGTGATGTAACTCCATATGCTTTAATGTTTTCGTTAACTTCGCAGTATAAGTTATCAACCTTGGCACCTCTTCCTGCACCGGATGTACCAGATTTAGCATCTATAATCATTGAGCTTTTATCAATAAGTTTTTCCTTAAGAAGCGGATAAATTGAAAGTGTTGAACAAGTTGGATAACAGCCGGGATTAGCAATCAGCCTTGCAGATTTAATGCTTTCTCTGTTTATTTCAGGAAGTCCATAAACTGCTTCTTTAATAAATTCCGGACTTTTATGTTCTATTCCATACCACTTTTCATATGTTTCTACATCTTTAATTCTAAAGTCAGCACTTAAATCAATTATTTTAGTTTGAGATAATATTTTTTCTGACATTAAAGATGCACAATATCCTTGGGGTGTTGCTGTAAATATTACATCAGCCTCTTTAGAAAGCTCATCCATATTATCATCTAAACATTTATCTTCTACAATCTTAAACATATTTCCAAACACTTGAGAAAACTTTTTGCCAACATAGCTTTTTGAGCCATACCAGACAATTTTGGCTTCTTTGTGTTGTAATAACAATCTTACCAGTTCCTGCCCTGCATATCCGGTAGAACCAATTATACCTACTTTAACCATATTTAACATCCTTTCTTTGTCAATTAAATCCCTCTTACTATTATAACTATAATATTTATTTAGTAAAGAAAAATTTTGAGAATTAGTTGTTTTTATTAAACTTAACTTTAAATCCGATTAGAGTTTCTCTAAATTTTACAACATAGATAGACTTCTGATAATTTTAAAAATCCTTAGCTTTAACCCTTAAATGGACTTTAAATAAAATATCTATCTTTTATTTTTATAATAATACACTATTTATTTAAAATATGCAAGTGCTTTTTTATATTTATTTTTTAAATTTTATTAGCAAAATATATGAGCAAATATTAAATATACATACAATATACAAAAAAGCTACTTTTATGAATATTTTTTTATAGGACTATTTTTTTTTGAAATAGTATAATTTGTGCTTGCATATTTGATTCAAATGTTGTATATTTATAATATCTTAAAATTAACAATTTATAGGAGGATATATTTATGAAAGAAAAAGTAATATTAGCTTACTCTGGAGGACTTGATACAACTGTTATCATTCCTTGGCTTAAAGAAAATTATGACTATGAGGTTGTTTGTGTTTGTATTGATGTTGGACAAGGCAACGAATTAGATGGTCTTGAAGAAAGAGCAAAACTGTCAGGTGCAGTTAAACTTTACATTGAAGATGTAATAGATGAATTTGTAGATGATTATGTTATGCCTACAGTTAAGGCAAATGCTGTATATGAAAATAAATATTTATTGGGTACATCTATGGCAAGACCTGTTATTGCCAAAAGACTTGTTGAAATTGCAAGACTTGAAGGTGCTACTGCTATATGCCATGGTGCAACCGGAAAAGGTAATGATCAGGTTCGTTTTGAACTTACTATTAAAGCTCTTGCTCCTGATCTTAGAATTATTGCACCTTGGAGAATATGGGATATTTCTTCCCGTGAAGAAGAATTAGAATACTGTGCAAACCACGGCATTGATCTTCCATTTTCAGCTAACAATAGCTATAGCCGTGATAGAAATCTATGGCATATAAGTCATGAAGGACTTGAACTCGAACATCCATCCAATGCACCGGACTATGATCATTTATTAGTTCTTTCTGTATCACCTGAAAAAGCACCAGATGAGCCAGAAATTGTAACTATGACTTTTGAAAAGGGTATTCCTACATCTGTTAATGGTGAAAAAATGTCTCCTGCAAAGATAATTGAAACCTTAAATGTTCTTGGAGGAAAACATGGAATTGGTATTATTGATATAGTTGAAAACCGTGTTGTTGGAATGAAGTCCCGTGGTGTATATGAAACTCCTGGCGGAACAATTTTAATGGAAGCACATACTCAGCTTGAAGAATTAATTCTTGATAAGCAAACTCTTGCTTATAAGAAACAAATCGGCATTAAATTTGCTGAACTTGTTTACAGCGGTGAATGGTTTACACCTTTAAGAGAAGCTTTGCAGGCTTTTGTTGATGTTACTCAGGAATATGTTACCGGTGAAGTTAAGTTTAAGTTATATAAAGGTAACATTATTAAAATGGGTACTACTTCTCCTTACTCTTTGTATAATGAAAGTATTGCAAGCTTTACAACTGGGGAGTTGTACAATCATCATGATGCTGAAGGATTTATAAATTTATTTGGTCTTTCTATGAAAGTTAGGGCTATGAAAAAGTTAGAGATAGAGAAGAATAAGTAATATAAAAGTGATGCATAATATATATTTTTAAAAACCTTATTTAAGAAATAGCATCTTCTACCTTGAGTGATGGATGCTATTTCTTAATGTCTGGATAAACAGATAAATTCATCCTTATTCAAATTTGATGTAAATTATTTAATCAATTCTGTCTTCCAAATAAGTATTCTCTTTATAAAATTCAACTAATAAATTATCTGACAATATTTTATCAATATGTTCTTGAGTAAAATGATAAACAGGACCTAAATTACCTAAATAATTCTTAATTGAATCTAAATTAAATTCATATTCTAAAGATAAAACTTTTTCGATTTTTTTAAATAGCAAATCATTGTTCTGAAATCCTTTTAAAATAATATCCTTAGCACCAGCTTTTAAAGAATAGTAGATATACTCAGTATAAACAGCACCTGTCCGAAATACCTTATATAGCAGAATTATAAAACTCATATAATACCTTAATTAGATTTCTCCTCTGAGATCCACTCAACCCCACAAAATCATAAATTATCTTAGCAATCCCCCTTATATAGTCCCCATTATCAAAATATTTCCTATATTCCTTTCCAAAATCACTAAATTTATCTGCATCTTTACTACCCAGTAAAAACAAAGCTTGTACAAAAGTTTCCTTTTCTGATGCAGTTAAAGAATCCAGCGTATCATCTAAAGTTTGATTTATGTACCTGCTTAAATGATCAGGATTAGGTAAAAATATTAATTCACCACTATCAATTATCCATGTAAAAGGATCATGTTGCTTAATTGCTATTGCATTACTATAAATTGTAATTGTATTTTCTGGATCTTTTAGCAACATTCCGATTATGGACGTTTGAGGAATATATGTTATAAGCTTATTTTTCATTTGGTCATAATTCTCTTTGTATTTTTCCAAAACTGTTTGATTAAACCCTGGTCCATCAAAATTATGAACTTCAATTATTCTGTTTCTAATATCATAATCACTTGCTATACAAGCATATTTTGCCAGATGGCCACCTTTTGAGTGTCCAGTGAGATACAATTTTGAGTAGGGATATTTTAAACCTACAGTGTTTACATATTCTTTACTTAATTCTTGAGCCGGAACTTTTTCAGCCCATGAAAGGTTAAAGTCTTCCTTCCATCCATTTATGCTATTGTCTGTTCCTCTGAATACGATTACTTTGTAATTATCGAAAAAATTAATTGCCATTGCAGCAAATTGTTCATCCTTATCCGGTTCTGATGAATATGAGAAGTTATCTATTCTTATAAAACGATATCTGCTGTTAATAGATATATTGTTAATAAAGTCCTTTTTATTTTGAGACAGATTATTATATGTACTGCTTTTCTTTAAATCCAATGTAAATTTTTCTATTGTAAAAGATTCATTATTATCATAATCCTTTACTATTTCTTCAAATGGCAGATAGCAAAGAATAGAAAAAACTAATGAATCTAAATAGTAATATGACTTTTGATTAAAATAAGGCAACCTTTGTAATAAGTAGTTATTAATATTTTTTATGTTCTGTTTCTGAACCATCTATAATCCTTTCTTTATAATTTACTTAACAAATTTAAAATACTTTCAGGGTTATTCTTTGTTTGAACATATATTGACTGTGAAAATTCTTTTATAATATTATCTTTATATGTATTAATAATTTCCTTAGTAAAATCCACCTCTTTTAATTTTTCTCCCCCATCAACCAGATTTTCAGTGGCTTTATCTGCAAAATTAATTGAATGATGAAGTCTGTTTTGAAATGCCCCAAGCTTTGATCTTTCTGAAGCTATTGTCATTACTGCATTATCATATGATTTTATTGCATTTGAAGCATTACTATGATTTGATATATTTAATGGTAATTCTTTTGAATTTACATTAGAAGTTAAACCTAAATTCTTCGCTGATATTTCGCCTAGCTCCACATCAATTCCAACATCTGTATTAACATGTAATGTCCCACTAAATAAAGCTAAAGTGTTATATTCAGATTTTTTAGCAATTCTGTCAATTTCTTCAGTAAGATTATTTATCTCATCTTGTATGCTTTTTCTATCAATATATGTATTAGAATCATTTGACGCTTGTACGGCAAGGTCTCTCATTGTTGATATAATATTGCTAATGCCGTTGAGTGCACCTTCTGCTGTTTGTATTAATGAAATTGTATTTTGTGCATTTGTATTAGTCTGATTTAATGCTCTTATTTGTGTGTTTAATTTTTCTGAAATGGCCAGACCCACTGCATCATCAGATATACTTACCTTGCTTTTTGATGCTATTTTATATTTAGATTTTTCTAGTCTGTCTGTTGTTTTTTTTAGATTATCTGAAATATTAATTAGGGATATGTTATTACGAATAATCATCATTTTTCTCCTTTAATTATGATTTGACCGTAAATTAAATATTTTTATTGGTTTCCAACATAATTATATGATGAGATTTGTAAAATATTACTAATTAATAAAACGAGATAAAAAGCTTTTAAACTTTTTACCTCGCAGATTTATAACCAAAATCCTCTAACTAATTCTTAATGGATTCTAAATTGAGTGATAATTTGTAAATTAAGTGTTTCTTCTACAAATGGTATTCAATACCCCTTCGCAACCTTCATTTATTAAATTAAAGGTTTGCTGGAAGTTTCTAGTATACCAAGGATCTGGAACTGATTTTGATTTCCATTTACAATTTTCCACCCAATCATATAGTATAGAAATTTTATTTATATTTTCATTATTAGCCAAATGTTTTATATCTCTTAAATTACTTTCATCCATAGCTATTATATAGTCAAATTCAGCTAAATCCTGTTTTCCAAACTTTCTTGCATATATTCCGTCAAATGGTATGTTATATTCAGTTAAAATTTTTTGAGTTCCATTATGTGGAGTTTCTCCTGTATGATAGCCTTCTGTACCAGCAGAATCTATTATTATTTCTTGAGCTAAATCTGCCTTTTTGATTTTATCCCTCATTATTGCCTCTGCCATTGGAGAACGGCAAATATTTCCTAAGCATACAAATAATATCTTTATCATTTTTCACCTCTAGTATTTTTTAATATCATTATACTTATGAATATTGTAAATTGCAATATTTTTTACTTTCTTTATGAAGTTATAGGGGCAAAAGCTTATTTCAACCCATTCTAAAATGGACTTTTAAGTTTTTGACTTTTACATCCTTAAATCATATTATATTTTATTTTTCACTGGCTTTTGTTGAAAATGAGCAGTCTACAATAGCTTCATATGGAACACGGCTTTTAAGTTCACCGGCTTCTTCTAATATATTTTGAAGAAGCATAAAGCTGTCTTCAGTAAATATAGAGTCTTCTTTCCATGTATTTTGGCTCTTATATCTGTTAACAATGCTTACAACTCCGTCAATTTCTGTTTCAGCAAATTGGCTTTTAATAACCTTTGCTATTTCTTCGTCTGAATGTGAATTTACATATTCCAAACCTTTTTGAATTGCATTAACGAATCTTTGAATTACATCCTTATTTTCTTCAATATAGCTTTTTTTAGCTGAGAATGCCGTATATGGAACCATACCGCTGTCCACACCTAATGAAGCTACAACCTTTCCTTCGCCTTTTTGCTCAAGGCTTAAAGCTGCCGGTTCAAACTCCATTGTAAAATCTCCCTGACCACCAATAAAGCTTTCAGCAGTATGACCAAAATCAATATTTTGAATAATAGTAAGATCTTTTTCAGGGTTAATTCCATTCTTTTTGAGTACATACTCTAAAATCATTTGAGGCATTCCACCTTTTCTTCCTCCAAGTAAAGTCTTACCTTTAACCTGCTGCCAGTTAAAATTCTCTACAGATGTATCTCTTGCAACTAAAAAATTCCCTGCCCTTTGAGTCAATTGAGCAAAATTAACTATATAGTCGCTTGCTCCTTCATTGTACACATAAATAGATGCTTCTGATCCCATAAATCCTATTTGTGCTTCCCCTGAAATAACCGCAGTCATTGTTTTATCCGCACCAAAACCAGTTACAAGTTTAAGATCAATTCCTTCTTCCTTAAAATATCCGTTTTCAATTGCCACGTACATTGGAGCATAAAAAATTGAGTGGGCAACTTCATTTAATGTAATTTTTGTTAATTCTCCATTATAACTTTTTCCCTTTTCCTTACAGGATGACATTAATACTACAGTTAACATGACCAAAATCAAAAATAAAATTTTCTTCTTTCTTGCCATAGTTAACCTCCAGAAATTTATTACTATATCATATGTTATCTATGGCAAATAGTTTACAATATAATAAAAAAATATGTAAGAAATCAGGAAAATCAATAAATGAGTTACATAAAGAATACAATATAGCAAAATCAACCATTTGTAAATGGACGGCAGACTATAATAACTCAGGTTCATTTAAAGCTGTGGATAACAGAACGCCAGAAGAAAACGAAATGATTAGGTTGATAAAGGAATTAGCACAATTACAGATGGAGAATGATATTTTAAAGCAAGCAACGCTGATAATGGCATGAAAATAGGTATAATTTTATCAAATAAAGACAAGTACAGTATCAGCGCAATGTTCAGACTATTAAAAATACCACGTAGCTTAGTATATTATAAAAGTAAGAACAACAAAGAAAAAGAGACAGCAATGATAAATGCATTAATTAAGAATATTTAGAAATAGCAAAAGTAATTATGGAACTAGAAAAATAAAAGTTGAATTAAAGAAAGTGGGAATAATATTATCAAGAATAAAAAAAGAAACAATAATGGTTGAATATGGATTAGTATCAAATTATACAATAAAGCAATATAAGGTACACAAATCAAAATGCAATAATGAAAAAGTGGAGAATATATTAATATTAAATAGAGAGTTTGATAATAGAGCAGATTTAGAAGTAATAGTAAGCGATTTAACATATGTAAATGTAAAAGGGAAATGGAATTATATTTGTATACTAATAAACTTAT
>JAVBPB010000027.1:0-42047 GCA_031549965.1 Mobilisporobacter sp.
CTTATTCAGTCTGTTCGTTTTGAAAATCTTTTAGAATTTTCAGGGTTGTTTCACTGTTTAGTTATCAATGTTCATTTTGTGTTTGTCGACTTGTTTCGTCAGCAACTTTTATATCTTATCACATGTTGCAAACTCTGTCAAGTGTTTTTTTATTTTATTTTTTTCTCTCTATCTCGTTTTTAACGAGTAGGTTTTTATTGTAGCATACTTTCCGAAGCTTGTCAACAACTTTTTCATTATTTTTTTAATTTTCAAAATTGTTTCAATTATTTATATTTTATAAATTTTTGCAACATTTGTTGACAAAAAATATAATAACAAATTATCAATAACTTGTCAATAGTTTTTTTATGATTTATTAAAAATAAAAAAGTCCTTTTAAAACAGTCGTACTCATAAAAAAATTCGAGAGACTTTCAAGGACTTTTTAGTGGTTTTATATATTGAATTACTTATTTATAAACTTTGTAATTAATAATGCCTTACCTATATCGCCTTCAACCTTTAATTTTCCTAAAGTATATGCTGCTACAGGATCTAGATTACCCTCTATAAGTTTTAACAAATTTTCTCCTGATATTGAGAATAAAACATCTCGATCATGGTAATCGTATGGTTCTATCGAAACCTTCTTATCTTTAATTTCAATGTAAAAAACACCGGCATCATCACCTGTAACATTAAACTGGTATGCTAATTTTCCATCTATCTCATTTATATTAGTATCTTTAAACTGATTTTTTAATTTTTCAAACAATTGCTCAAATGACATTCAAATACCTCCATAAATTCTTAAATTTTATTTGTATATATACTGGCTTGAACCAAAATATCTGCAATTGTGTCCATTGTTTCTTTTGTTTGATCCATAACCCCACTCTGATATGTAATTTCTTTTTCCATATCATGGGAAAGATTGTTTGATTTATGGGCTGCATCTAATATTTTTTCTAAAACCGACCCCACTGAACTAATCATCTCATTCTGTTCTTCAACTACTCTGAAAATAACACTCATATCATCAACCATTTCTTTAACAAATGTTTGAATTGACTTAATTGTGTTAGCTATTTGAGTAGATGATTCTGCTGATTGAGCTGCAAGACTTCTTACTTGGCTTGCAACAACTGCAAACCCACGTCCATGCTCACCTGCTCTTGCCGCTTCTATAGATGCATTAAGAGATAACATATTAGTTTTATTGGAAATCCCTGCTATTACTCCGGCAAAACCTGCTATCATATTTGATAGTTCTTCTAATTGTTCAATGTTTTTATCTGATGTTTTTACTGCTGCATTAAGTTGATTAACTTTTTGAAGGAGATTATCAATACTTCCAATTCCTTCCTTTACCAATTTCAAAGAAAGCTCTGAACTACTTATAGCATTTACTGCATTTTTCTCTACTTTTGTCTGTGAGGAATTTAAATCCTCTATAAGTGTTCTTACATTTTCAATGCACCCTTCTTGTTCATGAGCTAAAGCTTTTAATCCTTTTCCAATTTCATCTGTAGAATAACTCATATTCTCACTCTCCTATATATAATTTATTGCCTCACTTATGTTTTTTACTCCAAAAAGTTTTATACCTTCTTGTACTATTTTTTCAACATTAACTTGTGGTAAAATGCATCTTTCAAATCCTAATTTAGATGCTTCTAAGACTCTTTTTTGTGCCATATTAACGCCTCTTACTTCGCCTGAAAGACCAACTTCACCAAAAATTATAGTTTTATTATCAATCGGTCTGTTATTATAGCTAGATACTATTGCCATAATAATTCCTAAATCTAATGCAGGTTCATTTATTTTTATTCCTCCTGCAACATTGACATATGCGTCACATCCAGATAATCTTAACCCAATCCTTTTTTCCAAAACTGCCATTAATAGATTAACTCTGTTATAGTCTGCTCCTGCGGCAGTTCTCCTTGGCATATTAAAATTTGTGTTGCAAACTAACGCTTGTACTTCTATTAACATAGGTCTTGTGCCCTCAATTGAACATGCAACTACTGAACCTGATGCATTTTCTGGTCTACCATTTAACATATATTCTGAGGGATTTGTTACTTCTATTAAACCAGCCTCTCTCATTTCAAATACACCTAATTCGTTTGTTGAACCAAACCTATTTTTGACTGCTCTTAATACTCTATATGAGGCATGTCTTTCTCCTTCAAGATATAAAACCGTATCAACCATATGTTCTAATACCCTTGGACCAGCCACAACCCCTTCTTTTGTTACATGACCTACTATAAATATGGAAATTCCAAGACCTTTTCCCAGTTGTAAAAGCATTCCTGTTGTTTCTCTAACCTGACTTACGCTTCCTGGTGCAGATGAAATATCCTCTTTAAACATTGTTTGAATAGAATCGATTATTACCACACTTGGTTTTTGACTTTTTATGGTGTTTTCTATCATATCTAAATTGGTTTCACAAAGTAGTAGTAAGTCTCCTTTAAATTTACCTAATCTCTCTGCTCTAAGTTTTATTTGTTTTAAGGATTCTTCTCCTGATATGTATAAAACAGAAATATTATTATCCGTAAGGTTTTTACACATTTGTAATAAAAGTGTGGATTTACCTATTCCTGGATCTCCTCCTACTAATGTAAGAGAACCCTCTACAATTCCACCACCTAAAACTCTATCAAATTCCCCAATACTGGTTTTTATACGTTCTTCCTCTTTAGAGGATATATCTGATAGTTTTTCTGGTTCTCTCATTCCTGTTAAGCCTGCTAAACCAGCTTTGTTGGTAGATTTTTTATTAACCACTTCTTCTACGATTGTATCCCAGTTTTTACAGGCAGGACATTGACCTACCCATTTGGGAGACTCATAACCACATTCATTACAAAAGAATGCTACTTTAATTTTAGCCATAATTTCATAATACTCCATTCATAAATGAAAGTTGTAAATTATATCTTTTCTATCATAACTTCTACATTATCATTATTATTAAGCTCTACACTTAAAACCAGTTTTCCGCCAAGATTAGTTTTCATCTCTCCAATATTAGTCTTATCAAGAAATATCTTATACTCTTTTTCTGCTTCCAGTTCTAAAGTAATCTGAGCATCTTCATTTCCTTCAACATAAAAACTTAGACCCTTTTCTGTAGCACTAAATTTTTTTACAGTTGTACCTGGTACAGACTCATATACAAACAAACCATTTCTTTCGAGTTTTGTAATTTCTTTAAATGTTTTTACCTTATACAAATCTCCTTCATGCTCAAAATCTGAGATTTTTGACTTTTTATCTAGGAGATAATTACCAAAGCTTAATGTCCCGTCACTTTCCTTGCGTATTAATTCATCTACAACTGCCATTTAATATGTCCTCCTATTAATTTTTGCCTGTATATACTATATTATGATTTTCATTATACAACATTTCTACCAAATTTACTAGCATTTTATAAAAATATAATATATAAATTTGAAGGTAGCTGCCAAATTTGTTTTGACAGCTATTTTAATTATTTTACATTAAATGTAAGTTTTTTATCTACTAAGTCGATTTCTACTTTATCCCCTTGCTTTACTTTATTGTCAAGTATTTCTTCTGCAATCTTGTCTTCTATCTGGGTTTGGATAGCCCTTCTTAGCGGTCTGGCACCGTAGCTTTGATCATAGCTGGTTTCAACAATATGCTCTACTGCATTTTCTTTGATTTCAAGAACTATATCCATTTGTTCTTTTGTTCTTTTTGAAATTGTATTTATCATTATTGTAACAATGCTCTTTATATTTTCTTTGGTCAGAGAATGAAATACTATTATTTCATCTATTCTGTTAATAAATTCTGGTTTAAATATTTTTTTTACTTCTTCCATGACATTTTTCTTCATTACATCATAGTTCTCTTTTTCATCTGAAACTGAGCCAAAACCTAGCCTTTTGGGTGATATTATTCTACTTGCACCTGCGTTTGAAGTCATTATAATTACTGTGTTTTTAAAGCTTATTTGTCTCCCTGTTGCATCTGTAATATGTCCATCATCTAAAACTTGTAAAAGTATATTAAATACATCTGGATGTGCTTTTTCTATTTCATCAAATAATATTACCGAGTAAGGATTTCTTCTGACTTTTTCACTTAATTGTCCGCCTTCATCATATCCTACATACCCCGGAGGTGAACCTATTAGCTTTGATACACTATGTTTTTCCATATATTCGCTCATATCAACTCTTATCATAGAGTTTTCACTTCCAAACATTGCCTCTGCTAATGCTTTTGATAATTCGGTTTTTCCGACACCTGTTGGTCCTAAAAATAAAAATGAACCTATTGGTCTTTTTGGATCTTTTAAACCAACTCTGCCTCTTCTTATCGCTTTAGATACTGATACAACAGCCTCTTCCTGTCCTACTAGTCTTTCATGAAGAATTTCTTCTAGTTTTTTCAGTCTTTCTGTTTCTTCTTCTTCAAGTCTTTTTACAGGAATCTTCGTCCAAACAGAAATTATTTCAGCTATTTCATCTTCATCTACAATTAATTTTTTATTTTTTTTATCTTCTTCCCATTTTTCTTTTAATTGGTTACATTCTAAAAGTTTTTGGTTTTGAAGTTTTTTAATTTCTCCAGCTTTTTCATATTCTTCATTTTTTATAGCCTTTTCTTTTTCCATTTCTAATTTGTTAATTTCTTCTTCAATTTGCTTTACGTCTGGTGAAGCTGTATATAAGCTTAGTCTGACTCTTGAAGATGCTTCATCTATAAGATCAATTGCTTTGTCAGGCAAAAACCTATCATTAATGTATCTTTTTGACATTTTTACTGCTGCTTCTAGTGCATTGTCTGTAATTGTTACTTTATGATGAGATTCATAACTTTCACGTAAACCTTTTAATATTTCTATAGTTTCTGATTCTGATGGTTCTTCTATAACAACTGGTTGGAATCTTCTTTCTAAAGCTGCATCCTTTTCTATATATTTTCTGTATTCTTCTCTAGTCGTTGCACCAACTAATTGAATTTCTCCTCTTGCAAGGGATGGTTTTAATATGTTGGATGCATCAATTGCTCCTTCTGCTCCTCCTGCACCAATTATCGTATGGATTTCATCAATGAATAGTAATACATTTCCATCGTTTACAACTTCATGCAAAACTCTTTTTATTCTTTCTTCAAATTCTCCCCTGTATTTTGAACCTGCTACCATACCTGATAAATCTAATGTTACTACTCTCTTATTTAAAATAGAGTCTGGCATGTTGCCGTTTATAATTCTTTGAGCCAATCCCTCTGCAATTGCCGTTTTTCCAACTCCTGGTTCACCTATAAGGCAAGGATTATTTTTTGTTCTTCTACTTAATATTTGTACTACTCTTTGGATTTCGGATTCTCTTCCAATAACAGGGTCTAGTCGTCCTTCTCTGGCTAACTTTGTTAAATCCCTGCTAAATTGATCTAGAGTTGGGGTTGGGGTCTTTCCTTTGCCTTTTCCTTTGGTGGCCATGTATTCATTTTTTGCAACTCCAACATCTTCACCTATTGCAGTTAGTATGTCAATATATAGCTTTTGTACATTTATACCAAGTGTGTTTAGTAATCTTACAGCAACGCAGTCCATTTCTTTTAATAGTGCTATTAGAATATGCTCTGTTCCTACCTGACTAGATTTGTATTTTATTGCTTCTTTAAAGCTTTGATCAATTATCTTTTTTGCCCTTGGGGTAAAGTCATCTCCTTTAGAAGCTTCAGCAATATTATTCGGAGCTATTAATTGATTTACAAGCTCAATTATTCTTGATTCTTCTACTCCGTTTTCTTCTAATACTTTTGATGCTACTCCTCTTTCTGTACTGGCAAGTCCTATTAACAAATGTTCCGTTCCCACATAATTATGTGATAATTTATATGCTGTATCAATTGCATATTGAAGTGCTTCTCTGGCACTTTCTGTGTATCTATCCTTCATATTCATACTCCTTTTATACAATATTTGGTAGAACTGTTCTGATATATTCAGCTCTTCTTGTATCTTTTTCTAATGAACTTAAAATTACATTGCTGTTTATTTGAAGATTTCCCGGTTGAATATTTTTCATTATTTCATATATATTAACTTCATTTTCTAAATGTAATATCTCACAAATTATTCCTAGCCTAACCTGAGATAAAAGTGTCATTGCATCATTTACTGATATTTGTCTGGCATATTTTAGAACACCATATGAACGGTATATTTGATCTTCCATGTAATTATATTGATTATTCATGGAATAATCTCTTCTTTTTCTTTCTTGTCTAATTATTTGCATAACAACACTATTTAGGCTCCCCATTATTTCTGCCTCTGATTGACCTAAGGTTTTTTGATTTGAAATCTGATATAGACTTCCCTGGCTTTTTGTACCTTCCCCATGAATCCCTCTTATTGTCATTCCGTAATTTACCAACAATTCTACATAATTTTGTATTTTATTAGCATTTTCAAGTGCCGGCAAATGAAGCATATATGAAGCTCTAAGACCTGTTCCTAAATTTGTTGGGCAGGAGGTAAGATAACCATATTTTTCACTGTAAGCATAATCAAACTGATCATAAAATAAGTCATCAATGCTACTTGCCAATTTATATGCCTTATCTATGTTCATGCCACTTACTAGTGCTTGTATTCTAAAGTGATCTTCTTCATTAACCATTACACTTATTGATTCGTCTTCTGATAAAATAATTAGAGTTTCTTGTTCTTTGCCTACTAGTAACGGACTTGCAATATAACTTTCAACAAAAGCCTGATTCATTACTTTTTCATTTTGGGTGGGTCTTATATAGTTAAATTTTTCTTTATATTGCTTTATTTTTATGTTGCTTTCAACCTCATCAACTAATTTCTTCGCCTGCTTATCTGTGATTTTTATGGAAAAAGGATATTTGGCAGTATTTCTTGCAATTCTTACACGGCTTGAGATTACTACGTCTTTATATTTGCCCTCTTTTTGATACCATTTAAGCATTAATCTCGTCACCTTCCTTTAGTCCCTTAATAGTATCTCTTAAATTGGCTGCTTCTTCAAATTCCTCTTTTTCTATTGCTTCTTGTAGTTTTATAGTTAATTTTTCAATCTCAGTTAACTCATTTACAATTTTATTTGTTTTACTTATATATCCTTTGGGTACTTTACCTGCATGTTTATCTCCGTTTTGAAACTTTTTAATACTCCTTGCCAATATTGTATTAAATGCATCGTAACATGAAGAACAACCAAATTTCCCCTGTTCTATGAATTCTTCTTCGGTCATTTTACATACTTTACACACTTTGGTTGGTGCTTTTACTTCATGTTCTACTGAGAGATTTCCATATGCACCTCCAAGTATTTCAGTTAACAATCCAATTAAGGGTAATTCTTTATTAAAAATCATGGTGTTTATATTTGTATCAGAGCATTCTGTAGCACATTTTTCGCAGAGCTTCTGTTCTTTTTTCTCACCGTTGATTATTTCTGTATAATATATTGTCGCTTCTTTTTTATGGCAAATATCACACAACATAAATTGCCTCCTTCCTTATTAACAATTTAGATATACTCATACTATACTAAGCTTTTTTTATTGTCAATAATATTTTCAACTATATTTATTGACAAATTAAATAAAACGAGGATACAATCTGCATCCTCGTTTTTTATTGTATACTTTAGCATAACCATTATATAAACTCATCATCCTTAATTCCTCTGGACTTTGCAAAAAGATTTAAAGAAATTATTGACAAAATTATGCACATTCCTAAAAGTGCAACTATAAGCATAGTGTTATTATTTAGTTTATCATTATTTGATTCATCGTTGAATGTGCTTTTTGCATTTTCTTTAATTATAATAGGTTTTAAATATCTTTGAATAGTTTTTTCAGTTGTATCATATTGATATAGGCTTTTTTCATTATATTGATTTGCTGCATATAAAAGTATAAAATCATTTTGCTCAAGATTGTCTTTTACATATGATGTTACTTCCATATCGTTAATTAATGTTTTTCTTTCTGTGTATCCTTCAGGTAATATACTCATATCTTCTAATTCTAAAATTTCATATCTGTAATTGCCTTGGATATATGTTTTATTATCCTCTTTAGTTAAATGGATTTGACTTAAATTATTTGTTGCAATTTCGTCATTGGTATTGTTTTGAGAATTTCCATCTGTTGGTATTTCTTCTTGTGATGTGACTGTTTCTTGCATTTTTTTTGTTGCATTTATTGTGTATTGTTTTACATTTCCTATTTCTGAAGTTACACTTATTGTTATTATATTTAATCCATAATTTAATTGTTCATTACCTATTATTTCTATTTTTGCATTTAAATCTTGTGCGATAGGATTAATGTTTATTTTACTTATCTCCCCTTTAATTTCAGCATTGTATGCTGTTATATCTGGATCAAATTCAGGATATAAGGTTACACCTTCTGTTATTAAGGAGGTTAGTTTATTATTGTCTGATAGTTTTTTTGATTCTGCTATGGTAATTGCTAATTTTGTGCTTGCTACAGACATCTCAAGATTACTGTCATAGTCAAGAACCTTTACTTCATCTCTTATTACAAATTCTGAATTTCCGGCTGTTTTAGCTCTGAATTTCATAACATATTTTTTTTGTTTTGTTATATTTACCTGATCGTTATCTGTTATTGTAAGTAACCCGTCACTGCTTTTGATTTTACTACTTCCTTCAATGTACTCTAATACTTCACTATTGTATGTTATGGAGGTTTCAAAGTATCCTATGTTTGAACTGGAATTTATATTTACATAAACATAAAATACTTCGCCTTCCTCCATCTGTGTTTTTTCTGTGTAAAATGATACTGAAGCACTTGATGCTAAGGAATGTATTGTATTATTTATAAGTGCTGTACTTAAGATAATACTAAATATTATACTTATTGTTAATACCTTATTTATTAAAAGATACTTCTTCATTTTTTGTCCTATTCTAATTTTGTTATATAAATTGTATAATTTTTTACATCTCCATTTTGTGCTGCTACTGTTATAATCACTTCATTAGTTCCAGTTACTAGAGAAATTATTCCAGCTCCTAATACTGTGGCAGTGCTACTTACTGGTAATGCATTTACATTTATTTCTGTAACTGTATTATCTACTACCAGACTATAATCTTGTGTTGTTTTATTATCAAATTCCGGATATAAATCATATCCATCTATTGTTAATGTTTTTAACCAGTTATTAGGATTAAGTACTGTTGTTGGAGCACTTTTTGGTGAGGATGGCATATTATTATATAATGGTATACAAAATACAATTGGAGCTTCCTGAAGTTCGGAATATGCGGCATAGGTTTTTAAGGCTTCCGCATTTGCAGCTTCAACATTTGACATATATTGATGAGAATAAGTTGAAGTTGATGTTACATTAAATTTTTGAAGATATACTGTATTTTGCCCTCTTTTTATATATGAGGCTCCTATAAATTGAGCACCGCCTACTATTGCTTTGTATGGTGTAGTCCAAGGTATTAGGTAGAGTGCATTAGTTATTGCATTGGAGGTACCATTTAGTGCATAGTTTAATCCGTTGGCAATTGCTCCTCCTAATACTGTACTATGGGTAGCACCAATATTATAAAAATTATATAGTCCTTCATATCCTGATACTGTTCCTGACACACTTGAGCTCATTGAGGTTGAACCTGTTACAACTTCTTGTTTTACTCTGGTTGCTAAGTGGTATGGACTTACCCCTGAATATTCAGCAGCGTTCATAAAAGTTTCAGAATATAGTTTACTTATTACTTCTGTGTCCCCTGTCCATGTGTATTTTGCTCTATACATTGGAGTATACTTAAGTATTGATTCAACTCCCTCTTGGGTTTGATATCCACCTTGATAGCTAAGTGCTTCAAACTGATATATTGATTTTTCATTTAAAAAATTTCTTGGATCCATGTAGTATTCTATTGCTGATTTTGATGCCGTTACCCATGTTGAGCCATCGTATGGAATGAATTTGTCTGTTGACCAGTCATATGCATTTTTTTCCAGTGACTTCCAAGCTATGTTTTTTGAGTTAGTTATTAAATTTACTCCTACTTTTGATTCATTAGCTATTACTGTGTTCCAGTCTAGTCCTGTATTTATTGCTTTAAATTCCCAATATGGATGTTTTGTATGTAAATTCATTAATGCTGTTTTATATTCTGCTGGAAAACCTTCCTGATTTAGTTTCGCTTCAAATTCTTCATTGCTTATGGTTGTTAATGGTATGGTCTGCTGCTGTGTGGTTTGCTCTGCTGTTGTTCCTTCACTTTCTATATCAAGTTCAATATAAACGGCTGCAATATATCCTGTAACTGTACTTCCCTGATAGTCAAGCTTTACTTGATACCATGTTTCATCATTAAACATCTCTACTTTTTGTATTTCTACTTTATGTCCAGCTTCAACATATACTTTATTTCCATTAAATTCTATTACACTGCTTGTATATCTTGCTTTTGATAATACGCCTAATATATTAACTTGTTTTACCTTACCCGTAACTGTCTTCCCTGTTGTAATTACTTCGGGTTCTGTTGTTGGTTGGGTTGTTGGTTCTATGTTTTCTTCTGTTGTGGCTTTTGTTGTTGCCTGAGTTGTTGTCTGCGTTGTTGTTTGAGCCGTTGTTTGTGTTGTGGTCTGTTGCATAGGTGTCGCTTCAAATAGATTAATACTATTTGCCAATATATATCCTGTTAAAGTTTTATTGCTGTATGCAAACGATATCTGAAACCATTTTTTACCTTCAGCAATTACTTCTTTAACAACTGTAATTTCCTTCTTTGCTTTTAGTGATACATCTTTTTTGTTTGCATCTTTAAGATATGATTTTGTGCTTCCTGCACCTGTTCTTATTTTTACACTGGAACTTGCACTTACAAGTGCTTTTATTTTTGTTTTTAGTGTAAGGTTTACATAGTCACTTAAAACATACCCTGTTTTGGTTTTACTGTTATAGGTAAATGATATTTTATACCATTTTTCGCCTGATACCATTTTTTCACCAACAACATTTATTCCAGTTCCTGTTTTTAATTGTACTTTTTTGTTGTCTATTACTAGTTGTGCCTGATTAGTTCCTGCTGCACTTCTTACGTTTAGATTGGTGACGTTGGCTACTACTGCTGGAATTTTGGTTAAAAAGCTAATGGTTGTAGTTGAGGATTTGGTTGTTTTATCCATGGTTATATATGGACTATATACATATCCTTTTAAAGTTTTATTATTGTAAGTAAATGAAATGTTGTACCATTTTTGTCCTGATTCTGTTTTTGTACTGTTTATTGTTACTTTTTGTCCTTTTTTAAGAGCTACATTTTTTCCACTTTGTTTTAGTAAAGCATATTTAGTTCCTGCTCCGGTTCTTACATTTAATGATGTCGTATTTACTACTCCTGTATCCGCTGCATATACTGTTGTATAGTTATTTTGAAAATTAAATGCTATTTGGGCAATTAATGAAAGACATATAATAATTATAAGCCCTTTTTTAAATGCATTTTTTTTCATTTTTACACTTCCTTTCAATCTACTAAAAATTATTAAAGTTTCTTACATACTAGTTAGTATAAATATCTTCAATGTTTTTGTCAAGTTTTTAAGTCAGTTTTTGTCGCAAAGGGGGTAGTGATATGATGGAAAAACTAACAATTTATGTTATTATATATTTTCTATGTTTATAATTGTCAACATATTACTTAATTTTGTTAATATTTAACGTCACCTATATAATAAAAAAAACTCAAACTTATGAAGTAATGAGTTTCCTTTAAGGATTTATTTATTCTTTTAATAAAATTAATATATAACCAATAGAATCTAATTCATTATCTAAAATAAATTCTTTTACAAGGTTAAAGTATTCTGGATTATGTCCCATGTGTTTTTGAAATTTTACTATAATTTCAATAAGCTTATTTTCATCAAATTCTTCTTTATAGGTATTTGCATAGGATACTATAAACATTTTAATGATAATATGTTTAACAAATATATCTAAAAACAATTTAAAAGTATGTTTTTCTGAATGAAGAGAAAAAACAGATGAGAATATATTATTTACCAAATAATTTTCTAAAACATATTCATACTTAGTAATCGTTTTATACCCATAGGAATTATATGCTTGCTCATAAGATTTGGCAATAGTATCTTCAGATTCATCATCCATATAAATTTTAATTCCATGTAAAAAACCTGTATATAGCTCTCTGTGAATTGTAACTATACTTCGTCTATTGCTTTTCCTATATCACTTCTTGAATATTTATTTTGGAAAGATATCCAGTCACATGCTTTGTATGCATTTTGTCTTGCCGTATGTAAGTTTTCACCTTTTGCTGTAATTCCAAGTACTCTTCCTCCGTTAGTGACAATTCCCTGTTCTGAGTTTTTTGTTCCTGCATGGAATGCAAAATAGTCTTCTTTATCTTTAAATGTATCAAGCCCAGATATAATATATCCTGTTTGATATTTTTCTGGATATCCATTTGATGCAAGAACTACACATACTGTAGCATTGTCTTCAAATTCAAGATTTATTTCATTAAGTTTAGCATCTATACAGGCTTCAAATACTTCTATAATATCATTTTTCATTCTTGGAAGTACTACCTGTGTTTCTGGATCTCCAAACCTTGCATTGTACTCTAGCACCTTAGGACCTTCCTCTGTTAACATAAGGCCTATAAAAAGTATTCCTGTAAATGATCTACTTTCACTTTTCATTGCATCAATTGTTGCTTGATAAATGTTATTTTTACAAAATTCTTCTACTTCATTTGTATAGAAAGGGCTAGGAGAAAATGTTCCCATTCCTCCCGTATTCAGACCCTGATCACCATCTTTTGCTCTTTTGTGATCCTGTGCTGAAGTCATTGGCTTAATTGTATTACCATCGCAAAATGCCAATACAGATACTTCTCTTCCTGTCATAAATTCTTCTATAACCAGTTTGTCTCCCGCAGAGCCAAATTGTTTGTCAAGCATTATGGCTTTTACACCTTCAATTGCTTCATCGTAATTATTGCAAATTAGCACACCTTTTCCAAGTGCCAAACCATCTGCCTTTAATACTATTGGAAACTTTTGTTCCTTTAAATATTTAATAGCATCATCTGCATTGTCAAAATTCTCATATTTAGCTGTTGGTATATTATATTTTTTCATTAAATCTTTTGAAAATGCTTTTGAGCCTTCAATCATTGCTGCGTTTTTACGAGGACCAAATACTCTTAGTCCTTCTTTTTCAAAGGCATCTACAATTCCAAGTACCAATGGATCATCTGGCCCTATTATGGTTAAATCAATTTGCTTTTCCTTTGCAAACTTAACTAAGTTTTCTATATCTGTGGCTTTTATATCTATGCATTGTGCATACTCTTCTATTCCGGCATTACCGGGTGCAGCATATATTTTTGTTACTTTACTGCTTTTAGATATTTTGAATGCAATGGCATGTTCTCTGCCACCGCCACCTACTATTAAAACTTTCATGGCGTTTCTCCTTGTTGTTAAAGAATTTTTACTTTGTTGTCTATTATATTTATTTTGTTATTTGCTATTAAGTTAATTGCTTTTGGAAGTATTATCCATTCAGCTTCTTCCATTACTCTTTTTTGTAAGATTTCACTGGTATCATCTTCCATAATTTTTACTGATTTTTGTAAAATTATAGGTCCTGTATCTGTTCCTTCATCAACAAAATGAACTGTTGCACCTGTAAGCTTTACCCCTCTTTCTAGGGCTGCTTCATGAACTTTTAATCCATAATAACCAGTACCGCAAAATGAAGGAATCAAGGATGGATGGATGTTTATAATTTTACCTTTATAATTTTCTATTATTATACTTGGTACTACTACTAGAAATCCTGCCAATACAATTAAATCAACATCAAAAGATTTTATGCTCTCTAATAATTCATTGTTAAATTCTTCTCTTGTAGCATAGTCTTTTGGAGATATTGCCCTTGCCTCGATTCCGTGATTCTTTGCCCTTTCTAGGGCAAAGGCTTTTTTGTTATTGCTAATTACTACTTCTATCTTGGCATTTATGATATTTTTGTTTTCTATGTTATTAATAATTGCCTGTAGGTTTGTTCCGCCTCCTGATACTAATACAGCAATTTTTAACATAATGTTATACCAACTTCTTTTTCTTTTATTTCTCCAATTGTATATGCTTCTTCTCCTGATAGTTTTAATATGTTCAAGGCTTTATCAACATCTTTTGCATCTACAGCAATTACCATACCTATACCCATATTAAATGTATTATACATTACTTTTTCTTCTATATCTCCGTCTTTTGAAAGCATTTTAAATATTGCCGGAATTTCATAGCTTGATTTGTTTACTACTGCATGTGTTCCTTCTTTTAACATTCTAGGAATGTTTTCATAAAATCCACCGCCTGTTACATGACTACAAGCCTTTATTGTTATACCGCTGTCTTTTACTGCTTTTAATGGTTTTACATATATTTTTGTAGGTGTTAAAAGTGTTTCTCCTAATGTTTTTCCAAGTGATTCATAATAGGTGTTTAGTGCTTCTTTATTCATGTTAAATACATTTCTGACTAGTGAGAAACCATTACTGTGTATTCCTGAAGATGATATTCCTATTAATACATCTCCTTCTTTTAAATCTTTTCCAGATATAATATTTTTCTCGTCAACTATTCCAACTGCAAATCCTGCTAGGTCATACTCATCTATTGGATAAAATCCTGGCATTTCTGCGGTTTCTCCTCCAATTAGGGCGGCATTTGCTTGTACACAGCCATTTGCAACACCACTAACTATTGTTGCAATTTTATCTGGTTCGTTTTTTCCACATGCTATATAATCAAGGAAAAATAATGGCTCTCCGCCTGCACATGCAATATCGTTCACACACATTGCTACGCAGTCTATTCCTATTGTATCATGTTTGTCTAGGATGAAGGCTAGTTTTAGTTTTGTGCCAACTCCATCGGTTCCTGATACTAATGTGGGTTTTTCCATGTCTTTGAAACTGCTTAGGGAAAATGCTCCTGAGAATCCACCTATTCCTGTTAGTACTTCTGGTCTCATGGTTTTACTGATGTGGGTTTTCATTAGTTCTACTGCTTTGTAGCCTGCTTCTATGTCTACTCCGGATTTTTTGTAGTCCATTTTGTTTCCTCCTTTTTGGATGTTTGCATTTGGTTTTCTTGTGGGTGTTTACCTCTATTTTGTTTAAGAGAGTTAGAATGTTTACCTCTACTCTTTCAGAATATTCTGACAAATGTTTTGATTAAAACCCGTTATGCCAAACATTCCAAGGAGCCCCCTAAAACGAAATTGTGGCAGGAAAGCCTGCCACAATTTTGGGTCTCCTTTCCATGGCATAAAAGGGTTTTAATCAAAACATTTGTCAGAATATTCGGGAAGTGTATTGGCTTGTTAATGTTTTAAATGTTCTATGTAAGTATGATAACATAGATTTTGAGTTTTGTCTTCTATTTGATTTACTAATATTTCTTATTGCATTTATAAGTTTGGCTTATGTTTCAATTTTTGTGTTAAGCCAATTGTTGGTGAGATGATGTGATTTAATGCTTATATTTTTATTGGTTTAGATGGATATGTTTAATTAATTTTTAAGTTTCTTAACTTTCCTTTATTATTTTATTAAAGATTCGGAAGTTTAGGTGTTGAGTGTGTTTTGTTACTTTTTATTTTACATTTCATTTAGATATTTTTGATATTTTATTTCTTCTAGTTTTGTAGCTTTTTCTTTTACCATTGTGTCCAGGCTGTTTGAATAGGCTTCAATTTTGATGGATAATTCTGGATTTGATGTGGATAGTATTTTTGCGGCTAGGAGACCTGCGTTTAGTCCTCCTCCTATGGCTACTGTGGCTACAGGTATTCCTGGGGGCATTTGCACTATTGAATAAAGAGAGTCTACTCCTCCTAAGGCTTTTGTTTGGATTGGAACTCCTATTACTGGGAGTACTGTCATGGCTGCTACCATTCCTGGGAGGTGGGCTGAACCACCAGCACCGGCTATTATTACTTTGTAACCTTTTTCTTTTGCTGATTTGGCATATTCGTATAGTCTTTCTGGGGTTCTGTGGGCTGATACTATGGTTAGATCGTACTTTATGGAAAAATCATCTAATATTTTTGCTGCGTTTGACATTGTTGGAAGATCGGAATCGCTCCCCATTATTATTAGTACTTCTGACATCTTTTTCTTCCTTTCGGTGAATTTTAGTTTATTATTTGTGTATGCGTACGATTATTTATAGGTTTGATTTGGGTCTTTATGTTTTCACTGTTTAGTAATTAAGTTTATTGTAAGACAATTAATTAATATATTTTTTTAGTATTTAATTGAATTGTGAGCTTTTCTTACAGCTTCTAAAGCTACTTCAATTGTATCTGCTGTAGCTGTTATGTGTCCCATTTTTCTTCCTATGGCTGACTTTTCTTTGCCGTATATGTGAATTTTTATGTTTGGATGCTGGTAGGCTTCTTCTAGACCTTTTATTTCAACATCTTTGTTTACGTCTCCTATTAAGTTTTTCATGGCTGTTGGCCTGATTAGGTTAGGATTTCCTAAAGGCTGTCCTAATATTGCCCTTATGTGCTGCTCATACTGGGAGGTATAACATCCTTCAATTGTATAGTGACCTGAATTATGAGGTCTTGGAGCTAATTCATTTACTAAAACATGTCCCTCTTTAGTTACAAATAATTCTATACATAACATTCCGTATGCATTAAATGCAGTTACTGCATCTAATGCTATTTTCATAGCTTCTTCTTTCGTTTCCTCGCTTATATTAGCCGGTACTGTTGTTTCATCTAATATATTATCTATATGTACATTTTCTGCTACTGGAAATACTTTCGTATCGCCTGTGGTACTTCTGCAAACCAGTACAGAAACTTCTTTTTCAAAAGAAATATATTCTTCTATCATTAATGGAAGTTTTCCGCTACCTAACTGTTCATATGCCTTTTTAGTATCCTCTTTAGTTTTTATTACTGCATTTCCTTTTCCATCATAACCACCTGTACATGTCTTTAAAATCATTGGATAAGAAAAAATTTCATCTGCCCTAATCAAATCTTCATAACTATCTATTTTTATAAACTCCGGAACAGGAATATTATGCATTTTAAGCCATTCCTTTTGCCTAAACTTATCTTGAATATGCAATAATGTTTCACTGCTTGGGTACACTTTAACTCCATTCTCCTCCAATGACTGCAATGCCTTTACGCTAATATGTTCAAATTCATAAGTTACAACATCCACTTTCTTAGCCAATTCATGAATTGCTTCCAAATCATCAAAGCCAGCCACTATATGTTCGTCCGCAATACTATCCGCCGGACACTTTTTCGTAGGATCCAAAATCACAAAATAATAATCAAGTCTTTTTGCATCCAAAATCATCATCTTTCCTAATTGACCGCCACCTATTATCCCTATCTTATGCATAAAATTCTCCTTATATTTAAATTATGAAAACATTCCAAAATTATTGTTCTAAATCAATTTAAAATTTACATCATAATGTTATTCTTAATAACCTAATACCTCAATCATAATAAAATACACAAAAAAAGTTGTTTGAGCCAAGGAGGGCACTGAAAAAGTCCTTTCAACGCGGTAAATTAATTTTTCAGATGAATACAGTTGAATAATTATTTAATTGTACAGACCGTCCGATGAGGCGTTTATGTTTTTTGCAAGACTTGCAAAGGCTTGTAAAAAACATGCCGAGGGAGGGTAAGGCAAACAATTAAATAATTATTCAACTGTATTCATCTGAAAAATTTGAAAAACTAAATCAAGGACTATTCAGTTCCCTCGAGCGAAGCGAGTTCTTTTTTTGTGTATGCGTCTTTAGCAAACTTCCAGCATCTTAGTTGTTCCACACCTCTGCAACCGCCAGAATATTCAGACACACTCAGACGGAACAGGCTTTTCACCTTTGAATCATCATATTTATCTAAAAAATTCAACCCCCAAAAGATCACACGTATATATTGTACCCTCAAGTCTTTTTGCCGTCAAGTGTTTCACACATTTTTATTTTCAACATAAATTATATTAAACAGACGATGGGGTGTTTTAATGAAAAGCATTAGTATTCTTATTCTTGGCGGAGATATGAGAAACGTATATCTTTCATCAATTTTATCCGAATGTGGATATATTGTCAAATCCATAACCAATTCTTATGATAATTCCATTAGTTTTAAAGATTTTGATATTGTAATTGGCCCTACTCCTTGTTCAAAAGATAACGAAACTTTTTTTGCCCCAATGTTGGATAAATCCATCAATATCTTAGATGTTTTTAAAGAGCTTGGGAGTAATCAATTATTTATAGCAGGAGGAGTTAGTGAAAAAGTCATTGAATTAGGCAGCAATGAAAATGTTACTTTAGTTGATTATTTGGAACTTGATGATGTTGCAATTGCTAATGGAATAGCAACTGCTGAAGGCGCCATTGTTAAAGCAATGGAGTGCAGTAATATTACTTTGCATGGAAGCAAATCTGTAGTACTTGGTTTTGGCAGATGCGGTAAAGTATTAGCTCATAAACTTAGAGGGCTTGATTCATTGGTAAGTGTAAGTTATAGACGTATGATGGACTGTTCACTTATAAATGCTTATGGATACAGCAGTGTTTCTTGGAATAGTATTTCTGAAAAAATTGGGGAGTTTGATTTTATTTTTAATACAATTCCAAAACCAATACTAGATTCAAATCTTTTAAGTATTATTAAGAAATCTTGTGTAATTATTGATTTGGCTTCAAATCCTGGAGGAACTGATTTTGATGTGGCAAAGGCTCTTGGCATATCAGCACATTTATGCCCCGGCATTCCTGGAAAGGTTGCCCCTTTAACCTCTGCTCATATTATGAAGGATGCAATTTTAAATATTATAAATGAAAGGAAGTGTTTTAAATGAGTTTAAATGGATTAAATATCGGAATTGGTATCTGTGGATCATTTTGTACTTTTGAAACTATATTGCCGGTAATTGATGATTTAGTGAAAGGAGGAGCCAATGTTTATCCGGTTCTTTCCTATAATTCATTAACTACAGATACACGGTTTGGAAATGCTAAAGATTTTATCAGAAGAATTGTTGATTTGACAAATAATGAAGTTATTGACAGCATAACGAAAGCTGAAACGGTGGGCCCAAAGGGTCTATTTGACATTATGGCTATTGCACCATGTACTGGTAATTCACTAGCAAAACTTACAAATGGTATAACCGATACACCTGTATTAATGGCGGCAAAAGGGCATTTAAGAAATGACAGACCTTTGGTAATTGCAGTATCTACCAATGATGGTCTTGGTTTTAATTTTAAAAATATTGGAATTCTAATGAATTCTAAAAATATTTATTTTGTTCCTTTTAATCAGGATAATTGTGTGGCAAAACCAAAATCTTTAGTTGCACATATGAATCTTTTAACACCAACCATACTGACTGCAATGGATGGTAAACAATACCAACCGGTTATTAGTTAGTAAGAATTTTATTTATCTTAAATAGTCAAGAATAATGATTCAAATCATTATTTTGACTATTTAATTAAGTGATGCACTTTATTAATAACATTTTTTATTTTGATAAGTTTTTACTTACACCAAATTGATATTTATCAATGTCTTTTTTCATTTCAAGGGCTTCTTGTATATCAAAATCAACATAGTTACCATTTCTGTAACCAACTACTCTGTTAGTTTTTCCCTGACATAATAAATCTACAGCTAGTGCACCCATTATTGAAGCGTATACTCTGTCTTTAGCAGTAGGACTTCCGCCTCTTTGAAGATGTCCTAAAATTGTAGCTCTTGTTTCTACTCCTGTTGCTGCCTGAATTCTTTTTGCCATGCTTGAAGAGTGCCCTATACCTTCGGCATTGATTATTAAATGATGTTTTTTACCTTTTTTACGATTAGCAATTATATTATCAATTAATTTTTGCTCATCATAATCGTAACGTTCTGGAAGAAGGATGTCCTCTGCTCCGTTTGCAATACCACACCATAAAGCAATATATCCTGCATTTCTTCCCATAACTTCAATTATACTGCATCTTTCATGAGAAGTTGAAGTATCCCTTACCTTATCAATTGCTTCCATTGCTGTATTTACAGCTGTATCAAAACCAATTGTGTATTCTGTACATGCTATGTCTAAGTCAATTGTTCCAGGTATTGCAACTGTGTTTATACCAAATCCAGAAATCTTTTTTGCTCCTTGGAATGAACCGTCTCCGCCAATTACTACTAATCCGTCAATTCCATGTTTTTTACAAATTTCTGCTCCTTTTTGCTGATATTCAGGGATTTTAAATTCGTCGCAACGAGCTGTATATAATATTGTACCACCTTTTTGAATAATATCTGATACGCTTCTTGCATCCATTTCCATGATTTCTTCGTTTAATAAACCATTAAAACCTTTTCTAATACCTTTAACTGTTTTACCATTAGCAATTGCAGTTCTAACTACTGCACGAATAGCTGCATTCATACCAGGAGCATCTCCGCCACTTGTTAAAACACCAATTGTTTTTATATTATTTTCCATAATTTTAACCTCCAATAGGAATCATATTAATATTCTTTGCCGAAACTAAGTTTAATTTGTCTTTTCTATTTTACCCTTTTTTGCTAAGGTTTTCAATACTCTTTTCAATTATTTTTACATTTTCTGGCGTGAAGTTATCTTGCAATTCACTGATAAGTTTTGAATTTACTAATGTATTTTTACTAGGAGGCATTTTTTTTATTGCCTTTTCTAACTTACAGTATACAATTACAGAATCATTTCCGTCATATTGAGATAATATATTGTACAATTTTTCTTCATTATCTATGAATTCTTGTTTATCCTTAAATTGAATCCAAATCTCTTTTGAAATTGTATCAAATGGTATAATAGCTTCACATATTAGTTTTGCAGGTTTTTCTTCTTCTGCATTAACCTTTCCCTTAATAAATACTTTTCTTTCTTCTGTAATATTCTTAAGGTTTTTCTCATAATCATGAGGAAATATAATTACCTCAATTGTTCCAACAAGATCTTCTATAGTAATAAATGCCATTGTCTTATTGTTTTTAACAATCTTTATGGTTTTAGACATAATTATTCCGCCGATTATGACATTTTGTCCGTCTTTTACTTTGGTTTGATTAGTTTCTTCATCATAAACAAAATCTAAAGTTGTTGCTGTTATATTCTTCTTAAGTAACTCTTCATACTCATCCAGAGGATGACCGCTTACGTATATTCCTAATACTTCCTTTTCAAAATTTAATAACTGTTCTTTTTCATACTCAGTTACATTAGGAAATTGAATTTCGTAATCCTTTTTATCCTCTTCACTAGCAAAATCAAACAAAGACATTTGCCCTGATATAGACTTTTTCTTTTCATGATTTATATTCTCAACGGTCTGTAAATAGGTTAGCATTTGTTGCTTTCGGTTTCCCTTAAGGCTATCAAGTGCACCTGCCTTGATGAAACTTTCAATAGTTCTTTTATTAACCTCTTTACTGGTTAATCTGGTAGCAAAGTCTTTAAAGTTTGTAAATTTGCCATTCTTTTCTCTTTCTTCAACTATGGCATTAATTACAGGTTTTCCCAAACTTTTAATTGCTGAAAGTCCATATCTGATAGAATTTCCATAAACAGAAAAAGAGCTTTCTCCTTCATTAATATCAGGTGGTAAAATCTCTATACCCATTTGTCTGCAACTTAAGATATATTCAGACACCTTACTGGCGTTATCAATTACAGAGGTCATAAGTGCTGCCATAAATTCTATTGGATAATATTGTTTTAAGTACGCTGTTTGATATGAAACTACTGCATAGGCTGCTGCATGTGACTTATTAAATGCGTATTTTGCAAAATCTATCATTTCATCAAATATTTTATTTGCAACGTCTTCACTAATTCCGTTATTAACACATCCTTTTACGTTTTCCGACTCATTACCATAAACAAAGTTCTTACGTTCCATTTCCATTACATCGGATTTCTTCTTTGACATAGCTCTTCTTACCAAATCACTTCTTCCAAGTGTATACCCCGCAAGTTCTCTTACAATCTGCATAACCTGTTCCTGATATACAATACAACCATATGTAGGAGAAAGAATCGATTCCAACTGTGGACAATCATACACTACATTTTGCCTGTTGTTTTTCCCCTTAATATACTTAGGAATAAAATCCATTGGCCCCGGTCTGTAAAGTGACAATCCGGCTATAATATCTTCAAGGCTTTGTGGCTTTAACTCCTTCATGAAATTTTTCATTCCTGCACTTTCCAACTGAAAAATCCCATCTGTCTTTCCAGAACCAATTAAATCAAACACATCCTGATCCTGATAATTAATACTTTCAATATTAATTTCCACTTTCTTACTCTTTTTAATTAATCGCAATGCACTTTGAATTACTGTAAGGGTTCTAAGCCCCAAAAAGTCCATTTTGAGTAACCCAAGTTCTTCCAATGTTGTCATAGTAAACTGCGTAGTAATTGAATCATCCGAAGCCTTAGAAAGCGGAACATACTCGTCCACTGGAAGTTCGCTAATAACAACTCCTGCTGCATGCATAGAAGTATGTCTTGGAAGCCCTTCCAATCTTTTGGACATATCAATAAGCTGTCTGACATCCTCATTATCAGCATAAAGATTAGCAAGTTCCTGATTCTGCTTCAGGGCTTTTTCTATAGTAATTCCAATCTCAAATGGTATCATTTTGGCTACCTGATCAACAAGCGAGTACGGCAAATCCATTGCCCTTCCCACATCTCTTAATACTGCCTTGGCAGCCATAGTTCCAAAAGTAACAATTTGCACCACTCTACTTTTACCATATTTTTCAACTACATAATCAATTACTTCTTGTCGCCTCTCATAACAAAAATCTATATCAATATCAGGCATGGAAATACGTTCTGGATTAAGAAATCTTTCAAACAAAAGATTATAATGTATAGGATCAATATCTGTAATGGTTAAGCAATAAGACACAATACTACCTGCCGCCGAACCTCTTCCAGGACCTACCATAATTCCATTATCCCTTGAATACTTAATAAAATCCCATACAATAAGAAAATAATCCACATACCCCATTTGCTCAATAACTGACAGCTCATAATTCAATCTTTTCTCAAGCTCATAATCAGTATATAAATCATTTCCCACTAAAGTCATTCTCTCCCTTAATTCTTTGGGATACCTTTCTAAAAGCCCTTCAAAACAAATCTTTCTAAGATACTCACTCGAAGTATACCCCTCTGGCAAATCATATTTAGGAAGTTTAGTAACCCCAAATTCAATATCCACATTACATCTTTTAGCAATTTCATAAGTATTTTCAAGTGCCTCAAGTGCATAAGGAAAAATACTTCTCATTTCCTCAGGAGACTTAAGATAAAACTGTCCTCCCTCATACCTCATCCTATTTTCATCAGTCACCTTCTTAGCAGTTTGAATACAAAGCAAAATATCATGAGCTTGTTCATCTTCTGCATAAGTATAATGACTATCATTAGTAGCAACCAAAGGTATATTAAGCTCCTTACTCAATTTAAGCAACCCCTGATTGACCTCTTTCTGCTCCCTAATCCCATGATCTTGAAGCTCTAAAAAATAATTCCCCTCACCAAATATCTCCAGGTGCCTTAAAGCCGCCTTCTTTCCTTCATCATACAACCCTTTTTTCAAATAAGTAGCCACTTCTCCACCAAGACAAGCACTAAGTGCAATAATGCCTTCACTATACTTCTTAAGCACCTCATAATCAACCCTTGGCTTATAATAAAACCCCTCCGTAAATCCAACAGAAACAATCTTCAAAAGATTCTGATACCCCAAATTATTCTCTGCCAGTAAAACCAAATGATAATACCTATCATCTGCCGTAGAATCCTTTTCAAACCTTGAATTAGGAGCCACATAAACCTCACAACCAATAATCGGCTTAATTCCCGCACTCCTTGCCGCCTTATAAAAATCAATTACCCCATACATTACCCCATGGTCAGTAATAGCAACACTATCCATCCCAAGTTCCTTAGTCCTTTGAATCAACTCTTTAATCTTACTAGACCCATCCAGCAAACTGTATTCTGTATGTACATGCAAATGTGTAAAATTCATGCCATCCTCCACTCTAAAACATCATCAAATCACCACAAAATTCACAACATAAATCAGTTAAGGGATAATCATAATTCATAACAATTAATTAAATACCAATTGTGATGAATTACATTTATCCCCTAACTCTTTTACATAATAAGTAAATTAATTGTTACTTAAATATTTTTCAATGTTCTCCATTGCATCGTTCTCATCTGTTCCGTCTGCCGTTACGCAAACAGATTCCCCAGCAGACAATCCAAGCGTCATCATACCCATAATGCTCTTAGCATTTACTTTTTTATTCTCACATTCAACATAAATGCTACTCTCGTATTGACTGGCAACTTGAACCAGTAAAGCAACTGGTCTTGCTTCTAATCCTGTTGGGATTTTAATTGTTATTGTTTTGGTTATCATAAATAAGTTCCTCCTTGTTTTCCCTTAAACTATCTGCTATATCGCTTATCTTTCTAAGTCTGTGATTAACACCTGATTTTCCTACTTGTGGGCTTAATAAAACTCCAAGTTCCTTAAGTGTGGCTTCAGGCTTTTCTAATCTTAAAAGTGCAACTTCTTCAAGGCCTTTTGCAAGTTCACTAAGGCCAATTGTACTTTGCAAATATTTTATATCTTCTAATTGCTTAACTGCTGCTGATACTGTTTTGTTTAAGTTTGCAGTTTCACAATTGACCTGCCTGTTTACTGTATTTCTCATTTCTTTAATAATTCTTACATTCTCTAAATTCATTAGAGAAATATGTGCTTCCATAACATTTAGCATGTCTACAATCTGAGCACCTTCCTTAATATATACTACAAAATATTTTTTTCTTATAACAATTTTTGCATCTATATCAAAGGAGTTTATAATCTCTTGAATTTTTTTTGCCTTTAATTCATCTATAACCACAATTTCAAAGTGATATGTTTTTTCCGGATCACTAATTGAACCTGCCGACAAAAAAGCACCACGTAAAAATGCTCTTTTACAGCAGGAATTTTGCACTATTAAACTGTTAATAACTGAGTGTTTATTACCATCTGAATTAATTAGTTTGGTGGCTTTTAATACGTTAGATGCAACTAACTCATCAATAATATATAATGTATAGGTTTTACTTTTTTTTAAAAATACATTCTTTTTTACAGAAATTTCGCAGCTATAATAAAATGCTTTTTTTATGAGAGTATAGTACTTTCTTGCAACGGTTATATTTTCAGATTGAATTCTAATTATAGTACCATCCTCATAAGATATTTTTCCACATAAACTTATTATTGCAGCTATCTCAGCTATCTGACAGTGCCTTGCATGACTTATTTGCCTTGAAAGCTCATCTTTTACTTCTTTTGAAAATGACATATTATATTCCCCATTTTATGGTGATTTTCTCAGTGAATCCTTATTAATATCTCTATGTTCTACCTTAATACCATACTCCAACTTTTTCAATCTGTCAATCATCTCATTTGCCAAAGTTACAGAACGATGTTTACCACCTGTGCATCCAATACTTACTACCAGTTGATTTTTACCTTCAATTATATAATTAGGTATAAGGAAATTCAACATATCTTCTAATTTATCTAAAAATATTTTTGCTTCTTTAAATTGTAATACATAATTTTTTATAGATTCATCATTACCTGTTAGTGGCTTTAGCTCATCAATATAGTATGGATTTGGTAAAAATCTTACATCAAATACCAAGTCAGAATCAATTGGAATCCCATATTTGTATCCAAAGGATAGTATTGTAATAAAAAAGTTATTATATTCTAATCCCTGTACAAATATTTTTTCAACTTCTAACTTTAATTCTCTGATTAATAGCTGACTTGTATCAATGATAAAATCTGCTCTATCCTTCAAAAATTCAAGCTTTTTTCTTTCTAAATTTATTCCCTGATTCACTCTGCCTTCCTGGACAAGTGGGTGGTTTCTTCTGGTTTCTTTAAATCTTTTAACTAGTACATCATCGTTAGCATCAAGGAATAATATCTCATATTCGTAACCATTCTGATTAATTGTATCAAGAACACTGTCTAGTTCCTCTAAAGTATCTCCGCTCCTAATGTCCACTCCAAGTGCAACCTTTGAAATATTCGCATCCTGTTTGTGAGTTAATTCAGCAAATTTTTCAATTAATTGAACAGGAAGGTTATCTACACAAAAATAACCTGCATCTTCAAGCATTTTTAGCACTGAGCTTTTTCCTGCACCTGACATTCCCGTTACTATAACAAATCTCACAAATTACTCTCCTTTGTTCCTAATCTTTAGAATGATAAATAATTTTTATAACTATATCTCTCCGATAATTTTTATTTCTGGCTCTAAATGTACATCATACTTATCATAAACTATTTTGTCCACATCTGCAATAAGTTTTATTACATCTTTGGCCTTTCCATCTCCAAGATTTATAACAAATCCACAGTGCTTTTCTGAAACTTGAATATTTCCTACTTTATAGCCTCTAAGTCCGCTATCCATGATTAGCTTTCCTGCAAAATGCCCCTCTGGACGTTTAAATGTGCTGCCTGCACTTGGAAATTCCAATGGTTGCTTTGATTTTCTTTGTTCAGTTAAATCTTTTATTTTGTTATTAATTTCTTCCTGATTACCTTTTGAAAATTCAAAGGCAGCTTCAAGTACAATATAATTCTCAACTCCAATAATACTGGTTCGATATCCAAGCTTTAATTGTTCATGATTTAGTGTAAGCAAATTCCCATCTTTATCTAAAACCTTAGCCCAGATAATATGGTCTTTTATTTCTCCACCATAAGCACCAGCATTCATAGTAATTGCGCCACCTAAAGTTCCTGGAATTCCTGTGGCAAATTCAAAACCTGAATATCCTTTGTTAGAAATATACTTTGCAAGTTTTATAAGTAAAATACCAGATTTTGCTATTACAAAGGCTTTTTCCTCTTTTTCTTCAATTGTATAATCACTTATATTTTTATTTAGTTCAATTATTACACCAAAAAAACCTTTGTCGCTAACCAAAAGATTACTGCCATTACCAATTACATAGTATGGCAGTTTTTCTTTTTTTAACAGTTTTATTATTTGAATAATTTGAGCCTCGTTATCAGGCCTTAATAAATAATTTGCAGGACCACCAATTTTAAAAGTAGTATGCTTACTTAGCGGCTCATTTTCCATTATAGATTCTTTTGGCAGTATTTGGAGCAATTTAGTTTTTAATTCGCTCATGTACTTACCTCTTTTTAGTTATTATATTCTTTACTTAAACCATTAATACCATTTTTGCTGCTCCATATATACCAGCATCATTTCCAAGCTCAGCTAAGAAGAATTTTTTGTTTTTTAACGCAAATATAGAATTTTTCTCATAATTTTTTTGTACAACATCAATTAACATTTGCCCTGCTTTTGAAACTCCTCCACCTATTACAAATGCCTGAGGATCTACTACTCCTGCAATGTGTGATAGTGCAAGTCCCAAATACTTTCCAAGATCTTCAACCAAGTCATTTGCAAGCTCATCTCCTTCTTTAGCAGCATCAAATATTTCTTTTGCTGATAAATACTGAACTTGTCTTAGTTTAGATGGTTTATCTGAATTATTAAGAAGCTTTTTAGCTTCCTTTACAATTCCTGTCGCAGATGCAACTTGTTCTAAACATCCAACTTTTCCGCATCCACAAGTTTCGCTTTCATCATATACTACTGATAGATGTCCGATTTCTCCAGCCGCTCCATTACTTCCTGTTAAAATCTTTCCTCCAAGTATAACACCGCCGCCAACACCAGTTCCAAGTGTTACCATTACAATACTATCATGTCCTTTTCCGCCACCTTGCCATACTTCTCCAAGAGCAGCAACATTGGCATCATTACCCGCTTTTACTGTAAATCCTGTTTTTTCTTCAAGTTCTTTTACAACATTAAACACGCCCCATCCAAGGTTAGCACATTTTAATACTGTTCCGTCTTCTGTTACAGGCCCAGGTACTCCAAGTCCTATGCCTGCTATATTATCTTTATGTATGGCTCTTTCTTTAATCTTACCCTCAATTGATGCTACTATATCATCAATTATATATTTGCCGCCTTCTTCTTTTCTTGTTACAATTTCCCACTTGTCTACATTTTCTCCTGATTTTGTAAATAAGCCTATTTTTACTGTTGTACCTCCAACGTCTACTCCAAAGCATAGTTTTTCCATAACTGATTCCTCCATTATATATTAATCATTTTTTCTAATATTATTAGTTACTCTGTTATACAATTCTTGTGCTGCATTATAACCCATCTTCTTTTGTCTGTAATTAACTGCCGCAGATTCACATATAACTGCAAGATTTCTGCCTGGTCTGATTGGTATTGAATGACATACTACTTTATTACCTAAAAATTCAGTATATGTTTCATCTAATCCAAATCTGTCATATTCTTTATCTCTGCTCCAGTCTTCTAATTTAATTACCAAATCTATGGATTGAGTATTTTTAACACTTTCAACACCAAATAAAGTCTTTACATCAATAATCCCAATACCTCTAAGTTCTATAAAATGTCTTGTAATATCTGGTGCTGTACCTATTAATGTTTCATCACTAACCTTTTTAATTTCTACAACATCATCAGAAACTAGTCTGTGACCTCTTTTAATTAGCTCCAGTGCCGCCTCACTTTTTCCGATACCGCTTTCACCCATTATAAGTAAACCTTCACCGTAAACGTCAACTAAAACTCCATGAATTGAAATTCTTGGTGCTAATTCTACATTTAACCATCTGATTACCTCCGCCATAAATGAAGACGTGGACTTTTTAGTAATTAAAACCGGAACACCATTTTCTATACCTAGTTTAATTATCTTTTCATCTGGTCTGATTCCACGGCAAAATACTATGCATGGAATTTTAAACTGAAATAGTCTGTTTAATATACCAATACCATGATCTGATTCCATTTTTTGCATATAAGTATGCTCAACATGTCCTATGATTTGAACACGTTCAGAATCAAAATAATCAAAAAATCCTGCCAGTTGAAGAGCTGGTCGATTAATTTCTGCCTGTGTAATTTTGATTTCGTCTGTATTGATCTCAGGTGTTAAGTTCTCTAAATTCATCTTTTCTATTATCTTTGTTAATTCTACACTGTACATTTTACTCTCCTTACGTTTGATATAAGTTTGTCCTTATGATATGCACTATTTTAACATATTTCTTTATTAAATACTATTGATATTTTTAAAATTTTATTCCTATTATTTTTTGTCATAAAATAAAAGCAATTCTAAGCTTATGAAGCCAATTAAATATGTAAAAAATGTAACTAATGAAAGAAATCGTATACCTTTTTAGCTGCTCTTTCATTCATACTAGCAACTCCTTTTAATTCTTCAATAGTTGCTTCCTTTACACCTTCCACACCTTTAAAGTGTTTCATCAATGCCTTTCTTCTGGTATCCCCAATTCCTTCTATATCATCAAGAACAGATTTAATCTGGTTTTTTGCTCTAAGTGACCTATGATATTCAATAGCAAATCTATGTGTTTCGTCCTGTATCCTTGTAATTAGTTTAAATGCTTCACTATTCTTGTCTATAGGTATTTCCACATTATTAAAAAACAATCCCCTAGTTCTATGGTTATCATCTTTTACCATACCACACACCTTAATGTCAATATTTAAATTATTAAGGACTCCTAATGCAACATTTACCTGCCCCTTACCACCATCCATCATTATTAAGTCAGGAAATTTAGTAAAGCTTCCAAACTCTTTATCTATATTCTTTTCTTCTAATTCCTTTTCTTCATTTCGTCCATGAATAAATCTCCGGGTTAGTACTTCCTCAAGACTCTTATAGTCATTAGCTCCCTTTACCCATTTAATTTTAAACTTTCTATAGTCCGATCTTTTTGGACTTCCTTTTTCATAAACCACCATAGAGCCTACTGATTCAAAACCACTAATATTAGATATATCATAAGATTCTATTCTATTAATATTTTCAACACCCAATAATTGTGCAATTTCATCAACTGCCCCTACAGTTCTTTGTTCCTCTCTTTTTATCTTCTCACTATCTTTTTGAAGTACCAATGATGCATTCTTTGAAGCCAATTCAACCAGTCTCTCTTTTTCTCCCTTTTTAGGAACTTTTATATATACTTTTTGTCCACGTTTCTTTGAAAGCCATTCAGAAATTACTTCCTGATCCTCAATCTCCTCCTGCAAGATCAGTTCCTTGGGAATAAATGGTGTTCCTGCATAAAACTGTTTAACAAAGTTAGTCATTACCCCGCTTCTGCTTTCCTTATCAACTCCAGTCAAATAAAAGTGTTCCCTTCCCATAAGCTTCCCATTCCTTATAAAAAACACCTGAACAACTGCTTCTTCGTTTGCTCTTGCAAATGCAATTATATCTCTATCTTCATCTACATTACTTTCTAATTTCTGCTTCTCTGCTATTTTTCTAACACTATTTAACAAATCTCTATATTCAGCCGCTCTCTCAAATTCTAATTCCTGAGAAGCCAACATCATTTTTTCTTCTAAAAGTCCAGAAACCTTAGTATAATTACCATTTAATAACTCCATTGCCTGTTCAATTAATTTCTTATACTCTTCTTTAGACACATATCCCTGACAAGGAGCCAAACACTGTTTTATATGATAGTTAAGGCAAGGCCTGTCCTTACCAATATCTTTAGGCAGATTTCTATTACAGGTTTTCACTGTATATATTTTTCTTATTAACTCTATAGTATCATTAACTGCCCCAATACTGGTATAAGGTCCAAAATACTTTGCCTTATCCTTCTTAGCCTCTCTTGCCATCATAATTCTTGGAAATTGTTCATTAATGGTAACTTTAATATATGGATAACCTTTTCCATCTTTTAGCATGGTATTATACTTTGGTTGATGCTCTTTTATTAAGTTACACTCTAGTATTAGTGCTTCCAACTCTGAGTCTGTAACTATATATTCAAATCTTTCTATTAGTGATACCATCTTTTGTATTTTTGTTGTCATATTCCTGCTGCTTTGAAAATATTGCCTTACTCTGTTTTTTAAACTGATGGCTTTACCTACATATATGATTTCATCGCTTTTGTCGTGCATGATGTATACACCGGGTTGAGGGGGGAGTTTTTTTAGTTCTTCTTCTATGTTAAACATTTTATCATCCTTTACGTATGATGGTGGTTGGTGGTTGGTGGTTGGTGGTTGGTGGTTTGACGGACGCTTTGCCTTTTTAGTCTTTCTACTCCATGTGAGGGGGCTTATTATGCCATGAAAAGGCAGACGTGCCTAACATTCCAATGAGCCTATGGACAAACATATTATGGAAGAATGCTTCCATAATATGTTATAGTCTCATTTCCATGGCACTAACTGCCTTTTCATGGCATAATAAGCCCCCTCACATGGAGATTTAGTTTTTTTAGGCAAAGCTGGTTATCTATAAATTTAGTCAGTAATTTGATAACTTTTGTTTTTTGTTTATAAAATATTAATAGTATTGTAGAAAAGTTAGTAAACCTCATTTGAAAAATATATGTGTAAATTTTACATTACACTTTGGAATAGATAGTCTATGGTATAAATTCATTTTGGTCAAGTTTATTAGATGAATTGAACTCAAATCTCTTATAGAATTGTATATGCTTAAGGAAAGGAATACCATAAGAACAAATGATTCTACAAAAACTAACTTGGGTGAATGAGAAAGTCCTTCAATACAATAAATTAATTTTTTAGATTAATACGAAAATCCAAGGTTCAAAAGCCTACTTCGCCCGAATGGTCTGAATATTCTGGCATTTGCAGGAATGTCAAAACAACTTAGATGATGAAAATTTGCGTTGCACACACAAAAAAAGTTGTCTGAGCTAAGGAGGCCACTGAAAAAGTCCTTTCAACACGGTAAATTAATTTTTTAGATAAATATTAGTGTATATATATCCAATTGTGCAGACCGGCCGACGAAGCGTTTATGTTTTGTCAAGACTTTGCTTGCAAAGGCTTGTAAAAAACATGCTGAAGGAGGGTAAGGCAAACAATTGGATATATATACACTAATATTTATCTAAAAAATTTACACAACCTAGACCAAGGACTTTTTCAGTGGCCTCGAGCTAAGCGAGTTCTTTTTTTGTGTGTGCGTTTTTAGCAAAACTTCACCATCTTAGTTGTTTGACATTCCTGCAACCGCCAGAATATTCAGACACATTCGGGCGAAGTAGGCTTTTGAACCTTGGATTTTCGTATTAATCTAAAAAATTTCCACAACCTGCAATAGGACTTTTTCATTCCCCTGATCCCCAAAAGGCAAAACAAAAGCTAAACAATAAATTTTTCTATAACATAGGCAACCCCGTCTTCTTCATTGGAAAGGGTTATAAAATCAGCTGATTCCTTTACGGTGTCTTGGGCATTTGACATTGCAACTCCAAGTCCTGCGTATTTTATCATGGATAGATCATTGTATCCGTCGCCAACTGCTATTACTTCTTCTTTTGTTATATTTAGTTTTTCGATTAGTTTACTTATTGAGTAAGCTTTGTCTACGTTTTTAGGCATTAGTTCAAGGAAGTATGGCTCTGAACGGTAGATTGATAGCTGGGATTTGAATTGGTGCTTTAGTCTTTCTTCTACTTTTTGTAGGTAGGTCTCTTCTGCGGTCATTAGACATTTACATACGTTGAATGTAATGTATGATGGGAAGTTGTCTACTTTTTTTATGGGCATGTGGTTTAATGCTGCTTCTTTTTCAATGTAGGTGTCAATGTTTGTGCCACAGATTACGGTGCCATTTTCGTAGCTTATTAGACCTACTTTGTTTTCTATTGCTGCTTGATATATTTGTGGGATTAGTTCTTCTGGTACGGATTTTTGAAAAATGGTTTTATTGTTTGTGCAGTCTATTACTTTGGCTCCGTTGTAGGATAGTATGTATCCTCCATGGGATTTTAATTGTAATTCTTCTGATATCTTTAGGGTTCCAGGTGTTGGACGGCCTGAGGCTAATGCAACCTTGATTCCTTTTTTTTGTATATCTATTAGGGCTTCTTTGGTTTTTTTAGTTATTTCTTTTTTATTGTTTGTTAATGTACCGTCTATATCTAGTACTATTAATTTGTACGACATTTGGTCTCCTTTGATTATATTTAGATTTTATTAATCTAATATATGTGTAAAACTCTATATTTTATAAATATAGAGTTTTAATTGATTGGTCATTATTTTTTGAGTTTTTGTTGTAGTTCTGTATTTAGTTGAGTTTTATTCTTTCTCATTGTCGGTTATGGTTGTTGTTTTTTTGACAAATTGTGTTTCTGTTTCGATATTAGATTCTTTGGTTTCTATTTCAATGTCAGATTCCTTGGTTTCCGTTTCAATGTTAGGTTCTTTTGTTTGTTCTTTTACTTTATTGAATATATCCATGAATTCTTTTCCGGTAATGGTTTCTTTGGATATTAGGAAGTCTGCTATTTTGTCTAAGGCATCTTTGTTTTGTGATAGTAAGATTTCTGCTTTGTTGTAACATTCTTTTAGGATGTTCATTACTTCTTTGTCTATTTCGCTTTCGGTTTCTGCTCCACAGTTTCTTACTGTTCTTCCATCCAGATATTTGTTTTCTACGGATTCTAAGCCTATTAGACCGAATTTGTCTGACATGCCGTATTGGGTTACCATTGCTCTGGCAAGGGAAGTGGCTTGTTCTATGTCGTTTGAAGCACCAGTTGTTATTGATTCAAAGATTATTTTTTCTGCTGCCCTTCCGCCGTAAAGTGTTACTATTCTTGCTATCATTTCATCTTTGGACATTAGGTATTTTTCTTCTTCTGGAACGTGCATTACATATCCTAATGAACCCATGGTTCTTGGTACTATTGTTATTTTTTGAACTGGTTCTGTGTCTTTTTGAAGAGCTGTTACTAGTGCATGACCTACTTCATGGTAGGCTACTACTTTTTTCTCTTCTTTGCTTAGGATTCTGTCCTTTTTCTCTTTTCCTGCAATTACTACTTCTACAGATTCGAAGAGATCTGATTGGGATACTACGGTTCTACCGTGTTTTACTGCATTAATTGCTGCTTCGTTTATCATGTTGGCAAGGTCTGAACCTACTGCACCTGATGTTGCCAAGGCTATTGCATCTAAGTCTACGGAATCATCCATTAATACGTGTTTTGCATGTACCTTTAGTATGTCTACTCTGCCTTTTAGATCCGGTTTGTCTACTATTACTCTACGGTCAAATCTTCCTGGACGAAGTAGGGCTTTGTCTAGTACGTCTGGTCGGTTTGTTGCACCTAATATTACTAAACCCTTAGAGCTGTCAAATCCATCCATTTCTGAAAGTAATTGATTTAGGGTTTGTTCTCTTTCGTCGTTACCGCCATATCTGGAATCTCTGCTTTTTCCAATTGCATCAATTTCGTCTATGAAGATAATACATGGAGCTGATTGTTGTGCTTGTTTAAATAAGTCTCTTACCCTTGAAGCACCTACACCTACAAACATTTCTACAAAGTCTGAACCTGAAAGGGAGAAAAATGGTACTTTTGCTTCTCCTGCTACTGCCTTTGCTATAAGAGTTTTACCTGTTCCTGGAGGTCCTACAAGAAGTGCTCCTTTTGGAAGCTTTGCTCCTATTTTTGTGTATTTTCCAGGGTTGTGCAGAAAATCTACTATTTCTGTCAGGGATTCCTTTGCTTCTTCTTGTCCGGCTACGTCTTTAAATGAAACTCCTGTTTCCTTTTCAACATATACCTTGGCGTTGCTTTTTCCAACTCCGCCCATCATACCTCCACCGTTTTTACTCATCATGCGGAATACAAACCACATTACTACATAGATTAATACAAATGGTAATATATATGACAAGAATATTTGAAGTATTGTTGATTGTTTATCCTGAACTTTTGCTCTAAATGTTACTCCAGATTCATTAAGTTTATTAACCAATTCTAAATCTGTAATTCTTCCTGTAAAATATGTTACTTCATTACCAAGGCCAGTTTGTCCCTTAGGTGTGATTATTATTCTGTCATCTTGAATGAGAACTTCTTGAATTTCTTTATTCTGGAGCATACTTAAGAACTTTCCATAATCTATTTCTTTAACTGTTCCATTCATAAATGCTGATGATATATAAGATACAAGTATTAATGTAGAGATTGCCGCAATAAGACAAACTATTAAGCTTTGCCTGTTATTGTTATTGTTCTTATCATCTTTATTGCTATTATTATTGTTATTATCCATCTTAACCTCCTTAAATTTCGGATATCATTCCTTATTATAATGTTACTTTAAGGATAAATCAAGATAATAAAAATTAAATTTCCTATAAATTTGTGAAATTTTTAGTCATTATGGTCTTTTTTTAGTACTGAAGCTAATATTAATATAAAAGAACCTAAAAATATTGCCATATCTGATATGTTAAATACTATATTTTTTATTTTTTTATTATTAAAGCTAAAATAGTCAACCACATATTCCTTGGTAATTCTGTCAAAAAAATTGCTGGATGCACCACCTATTAATAGTGATAATGCCAGTTTTTTTAGATGATTGCCTTTTTTTCCTCTTAAAGTACCATATATGCCAATTATAATACCTAAGGATACACCTGATAATGCCAAAAGTAATCTTTTGTTGCTTTTAAGAAAATTTAGCGCTGCACCATTATTATGATATTTGTTAAGTATTATTTTTCCATTAAGAATTTCTTCTGATTTTCCATATTCCTTATTATCTTCAATATATTTTTTAATGAATGTATCTGTTGTAAAAATTAATGCAGTTATTATTGTATACATAATTCAATCTCCTTTTTGTTATTTTTCTATACATATAAAATTAATATTTATTCATTATATTTCGCATTGCTTTTTGCATCTTTTTAATAATATTGGCCAATATCAATGTTTAGTATACTTTGAACACCTTTTTACTAAGTTAATAATATACAATATTTTGTTCCAATATTATATAATATAAATAATTACATTTAAATAGTATCATTATAGATGACGTTAAAAAGCGACATCTTGTGCTGAGCTGGTGGTTATTTCAATTAAACATCTTATGGGAATGCGTATCCGCTGTAGGCACTATGTATTTGGTGCTATTTTTTAACGCCTAATATATAGCTAGGATTAATATGGAAAGGAGTTTTTTATGTCTGATAAATTTTTCATAAAAAAGGCTGCTGACCCAACTGCTGATGATGAATATGTAAATATGACCATAAGAGTTACAACAGGGATGCGTAATGCATTTGATGAGTTAGCGGTTACAAGTAATAAATCACGTAATGCTATTATTGTTGAAGCACTAAATTATGCCTTGGAGCAATTGGAAATAGTAGATGAAGGTAAAAAGAAGTAATATTGAGGGCTGTATAACAGCCCTTTTTTTATTTAGTAATTATATTACCAGAAGAATTATACCTTTTAATCTATGGTGCTTCTTTGAATTATTCTGTATTATTCTTATTTTTACCATGTCATATTTTCTTATACAAAATTAATTAAAATGATTTTATCTTTTCTTTGCAGAAATAATATATTGGTATGTTTTGTATTGGACTTCCATTTCTTTTGAAGTCATTGATGTAAACATGTTTACTAGTTTGTCTATCTTCTCATTTTCGGGAAATGGTGTGGTTGGTGCAATATCATTTACTTCATAACCTGCTTTTGTTAACATGTCAATCATACTTTCTAGTGTAAAAAATCGCAAGTGAGTTTTATCTAAGATACCTGAATCAGTATAGTCCCATTTGCCTGATAGTAGGTTCCATATTATTGAATAATGCATAATGTTTGGTAAACTAGTTATTAATGAGCCTTGGTTTTTCAAAAGCGGTTTAAAGTCATTTACTATCTTCCAAGGATCTCGTAAGTGTTCCAAAACATCTCCAAAAATTATATAATCAAAATATTGTTCTGGATAATCTAAGCTACCTTTTTCAATATCCGTATTAATCACTGTTGCAAATGTGGAAGCAATTTTAGCAGGTATGTCATCTATTTCTACTCCAAAAACTTCTGCATTTTTGTATGTATTTTTAATTTCTAAAATTGTATTACCACATCCGCATCCTATTTCAAGAACCCGAAACTTATCATCAGGATGTCTTTCAATCATTTTAAGTATATCGTATCGTTTAATTGCAGAATATGAATACAAAAAGCCCCATTTCTCCTTAAATTTCGATTCATTATTCTTCATAGCTTTTGCCAAGCTTTCTGGTACTATATCAAATGTTGAATGTCCATAATGGTGAATAAATACATCTTTACATAATAATAATTTGTAATCTGCTAAAATCAGGCGAAGTGAGTAATCATCATCCTCATAATTACCTGGCGAAAAAGCCTCCTCGAGTAAACCTACCTTATTTAGTGCTTGTCTCTTAATAAGCATACAATATCCAACCAGTCTAACACATTGATTCCATAATTTAGGATTTGAAATATTGTATGAAGAAGCAAAATCATGAAGTTCTGCTATATTATTATAAGATACATTTATTTGTTGATAATTTGAGCAGTTATTAGTTACACAGCCTACTGAGCCAATATCCTCTTGACTGTACAAAGCAATTTGCATATTTTTTAGCCAATTTTTAGTAACGATTACATCATTATTTAGAAGTAATATGTCATTATCAATTTCAGCCAAATTTATTCCTTGATTACATCCTTTAGGAAATCCCAAGTTTTCATCGTTATAAAGTACTTTTATGTTGTTTTGTTCTTTTAGCCATTCAACTGTTCCATCTGTTGAATTATTATCTACTATGATAATTTCATATGGTACGTCAGTTGTGTATTCTTTAATTGAATCTACACATTCCTTGGTTAACTCTAATTTGTTATGAGTTAGAATTACAATACTTGTTTTATTAAATTTTGACATTTTAAAACTCCTCTTTATATTATTTCGTAAAATCCTTAAATATTTCCTTAAAACGTATGTCAAATGTATGATATTTTTTTATCTTTTCGAATCCATTTTTTGCAATTCTTTCACGTTCGTCTCCATGTTCTAAATAATATTTTGCTTTTAATTTTAAATCTTGTAATGATTCATACAAAACAAAATCTTCATCAGGTACAAAATACTCCAACATTTCTGACTGATAATTGGTTATTAAAAAACCACCTGCCCCCATTATGTCAAATATTCTTAAAGGTAGCCCTGTACTAATACTTCGTTTTGTAATGTTTAAATTAATTTTACTTAGTTTAAATATTTTGGGCATTGTTTGATCAAAATCTATATAAGAATGATAAGTGATTGGCAAGTCTTCAATAATTTTGCTCCCTGTATAAATATGTGTATCATAATAACGACCTAATAAATCTAAAATTACAACTCTTTCAATTTCTGCAATTTTAGGTCCAATAAAGGCACTTTTAACCATTATATCATCGGGTATAAAATAGTCACCCAAATCATATTTTACATATTTTTTAAATTCTGATACGAAATCCTTGTCAATTAAATCATCCATTACATGCTCTTTTGTATTTATTTGTTTTTCTATTATCATATTAATTTTTTCTTTAAATTCTATTGGCAAATATTTTATATCATTATAAAAATTATTATTATACAATGAACCAATAAAAGTTATGTCGTGTGAATACATAAATTTATCTTCTGGCGTTATTTCTAATTTAGATGTTTTTTCAGTGTTAGTAGCTAAAGGAAGATAACTTATGGTTTTTACTCCCATTTGCTTTAAAATATTAAATGTATTTAAATCAAATATATATATATGATTAGTTTCATAATGAATTGTTGGTGAAAATAAAGGTAAATGGGGTGCATCTACAGTCCAAGCATAATACTGTAAATTTAACTTATTACATAACATGGCTATATAAGGATAGTAATTAATAGAAAAAAATAAATCTATAGATTCATCTTTTATTTTTTCTTCTAAGGATTTTTGAAATTCTAAGTCCTTAATTGTATTTGTTATTGGATAATTTATGGTAACAATATGGTGTCCTAGTCTATTTAAAGAATCTTCAATTCCTTGAAATATAATATTGTCTTCGCAAATATTCATTATTATGTTTAGTTTATATTCTCTATCCATTGTTGTGCTCCTTGTTTATAATATAATTATTTTTTCTTTACTTTTAGGTATATGAATATTGGTTTACAAATTTTCCAAATCATAGTTCCATATAAATTTGTTGTTTCCTACTTCGTCATACTTAAGTACTTTTCTTAATTATAATTATATTACTATATCTAATATTTTTTTCCCACCTATATTAATCCACTGAATTTTATTTAGTTTATCAGTGGTATTTACCATATAATGTTTATTACTACCACATAGACCTGTTATATTAAACTTTTTCATTATGTCAACACCTTTACACTACTACATCAAATATTTCTACCCCATCTATTTTAACCCACTCGCTTTTCTTAATGTAATTTTTTTCTTTTCTAAAATCAAAAGTTAGTAAATATCCTTTTTTGCTTCCTTTGGATTCTAGATATCCTGTTAATTGTTTATATGCATTTTCTTTGTATTTTTCTCCATGCCATATTTTAAGTTCTATTATAAATTGTTCATTATTGTAATCTACTACTACATCCATTCTTCTCTCATCTAAAAAATTTGATTCGATGTGGTAAAATCCTTCTCCATTTATAAGGGGTCTTAGGTATGTTAAAAAGACCAATCTTCCATTTCTTTCTAAGAATTTTTCATCTTTAAAATTAAAGATTTCTTTGTAGTGACTTGCAAACTTTCTAAGACATAACTCCATATTAAACTTATTGTTTTCTACCACATCATATTTAAATACATCTCTGATTTTCTTTGTTTCTGGGTTTGCTTCATCTTTTGCTATAAAATAGTTATATATTAGTATTTCAAATATTCTATTTGATACACAAACCTTTTCATTTTTTTCTATTAATATTCCAAACATTTCACCAAATTGAGTTATTGGATCACCAATGGAGAAACTTCTTCTTTCTCCATTGATTAGTATACTATATATTAATTTATATAGTTCTTCATAACTTTCAAGGTTTTTGAATAGATCGTCGAATAATGTATTCCGCTCTTTTAATATAATTTTTACCGCTGCTTTGATTCCATCATTTGACCAGTTCTTGTTTAATTTTTCATCTATAAATTTACAAATATTTGATACCAGATATGGATACCCTTTTGTAAAATCATATATTGTTTCTGATATATTTTGTATATTCATTCCTGTATTTTTGTCATTTTCGTAATCTATTAACATACTAGCTATTTCATCTGGATTAAATGACATATCTATATCAAAATCAGTTGCTATATTCCATGGTGAGTTGTATATCTTCTCACCAACCTTTGTATCGTGAGCTCCATCTTTTATCATTTTTATCTTAATATTTCTAATGTCATATACTCCTGCTAAAATTACTGAATGGAAAGTGTGATCCTTTCCTGTTTGTTTTCTTAAATACTTGTTTCTAAGCATCCCAAGAAAATGTAAATATATTTCATTATTACTTGATTTATCTACTTCGTCTATTATTAGTATAACTTTTTTCTTGTAACACATTTTAGTTATATGCTCGTCTAATTCTTCAAAATTAATTACACCTTTATCAAACCAATTATTTACATACTCTTTATCTAAATTTTTGTATTTTAATTCCCTTTGAATTAATTTCATGAAACTTTTTGCAAATTCTTCTGTGGATTTAAATGCAGTATCATTGATTCCTTCAAAGCTTATTGATATTACTATATAATCTAGTTTAAGCCTTTCTTCCAATAGAGCTATAGTAGTAGTTTTACCATACTGCCTTGCTTTGTTAATAGTGAAATATTTTCCCTTGTTAATTAATGCTATTATATCATTTAGTTTTTTGGATATATCTACCATATAATGCTCCTTGGCTACGCATAATCCAGTTGTATTAAACTCTTTCATTCCTCTCAACTCCTTTATACTACCACATCAAATATTTCTACCCCATCTATTTTGACCCACTCACTTTTCTTAACGCTATCTTTTTCTTTTCTAAAATCAAAAGTTAATAAATATCCTTTTTTGCTTTTTTTTGTATTAAGATATCCTGCTAATTGTTTATAGGCATTTTCTTTGTATTTTTCTCCATGCCATATTTTAAGTTCTATAATAAACTGTTCGTTATTGTAATCTATTACTACATCCATTCTTCTTTCATCTAAAAAATTTGATTCGATGTGGTAAAAGCCTTCTCCATTTATAAGGGGTCTTAGGTATGTTAAAAAGACCAATCTTCCATTTCTTTCTAGGAATTTTTCATCTTTAGAATTAAAGATTTCTTTGTAGTGACTTGCAAACTTTCTAAGGCATAACTCCATATTAAACTTATTGTTTTCTACCACATCATATTTAAATACATCTCTGATTTTCTTTGTTTCTGGGTTTGCTTCATCTTTTGCTATGAAGTAATTGCATATTCTGATTTCAAATATTTTATTGGCAATTACTACTTTATCATTGTGTTCTGCAATTATACCAAACATAGAGCCATAATTAATTGATTTTTCATCTATTGAATATGCCCTGCGTTCTCCTGTAATTAAAACAGAATATATTAATTTATTTAGTTCCTCATAGCTTTCAAGGTTTTTAAATAAATCATCAAATAATGTACTTCTCTCTTTTAGTATAATTTTTACTGCTCCTTGGATTCCTTCATTTGACCAGTCCATATTTAATTCTTCATCAATTATTTTACACATATTTGATACTAAGTATGGATAACCGTTGGTGTATCTGTATAT
>JAVBPB010000023.1:0-40471 GCA_031549965.1 Mobilisporobacter sp.
TTTTTCAGATGAATATGAATTTATATATATCCAATTGTGCAGACCGGCCGACGAAGCGTTTATGTTTTGTCAAGACTTTGCTTGCAAAGGCTTGTAAAAAACATGCTGAAGGAGGGTAAGGCAAACAATTGGATATATATAAATTCATATTTATCTGAAATAATTCGACAATCTAAATTAAGCAATTTTAAGAGGTTAACCTTAACTAGGTTGTAAATTGAAACATAAAATCCTCAAGTTGACGACATTGAGCGACCGTTAGTCAATCCAATAACCAAAATCTCAAATACAAAATCAAGAATATCTTCCTCAACCCCAAAATACAATCAAATTTATATTGAATTAATAGCATCAAAGTGTTAAAATAAATCTATTAATAACAGAGTTCATAGGGTTAATATACATCCTACCCTATTAGGAGTGATGAAATGGAACGCATAATGATAATTGATGATGACCCTACCTGCCTTTATTTGGCATCTTCTGCATTGAAAGAAAATTATCAGATTATACCCTTAAAATCTGGCGAAAAAGCCCTAAAATATTTAGAGAAAAGTTCGATTCAAATTGATTTAATATTGCTTGATGTCGATATGCCTGTTATGAATGGGTTTGAACTTATTCAAATACTTAAAAGTAATAATAAATATTCCAGTATTCCAGTAATCTTTTTAACTATTGAAGGTGCTGAACAATCTGAACTTGAGGGTCTGGACTCTGGGGCAATTGATTATATTACAAAACCTTTTATACCAAGTATACTACATAAAAGGATAGATTTACATTTTAAACTTATACATCAGCAAAAAGCTCTTGAGAGTCATAATAGAGATTTGTCTATTCAGGTTGAAACCAAAACTAAACATGTAATTGAATTGCAGGCAGGCATTATGTTGTCTATTTCAGATTTAATTGAAAAAAAGGATGGATATACCGGAATACATACAACAAGAGTTGGTATGTATACTGAGCTATTAGTGCGTGAAATGATAAAACAGGGACTTTTATTTGATTTAGATGATACAGATATAAAGCAATTGGCATTTTCTGCAAGACTTCATGATGTAGGTAAAATTGCAATTCCAGATTGTATATTACTAAAGCCTGGGAAGTTATCTTCAGACGAATTTGAGCACATGAAACTACATACAGTTCTTGGAGCTGAATCAATATTAAAATCCCTTATGCCAGAGGAGTATAACGATGATAAGTTAGATGATAATTTATTTATACAAAATATAACTACTTCCTCACAAATATATTCTGAAAACTTTTTCCTTAATCATGCCTTTGACATGGCAAGAAGCCATCACGAAAAATGGAATGGCGAAGGTTATCCTGACGGTAAAAAGGGGGATGAAATACCAATAATGGCAAGGATTTTATCTGTTGCAGATGTATACGATGCCCTTAGATCAGATAGAACCTACAAAAATAGTTATTCACATGATGAAGCTGTTAATATAATTAAGGAATCAAGTGGAAGTCATTTTGATCCCACTATAGTTAATATATTTTTAAGTATTGAACAGCAATTTGCTAATTTAAATCGAGAATATGCACAAAAAAAATAGGGAGCTTAAAGCTTCCTATTTTAGTTCTACTGCTTTGTATAAAAGCTTGTATAATTCCATAGCTTCCTCTTTTGTCAAATTTATACATGAACCGATTTTTTGGGGAATATCACTAGCACTTTCTTCAAGCTTTAACCCCTTTTCTGTCAGATTGATTTTAATACTTCTTTCGTCTTTAGAAGAACGTTCCCGACAGATTATACCTTGAGATTCTAATTTTTTTAATACAGGAGTTAATGTTCCTGAATCAAGAAATAACATCTCTCCTATTTCCTTTACAGATAGGCCTTCTTTTTCCCATAGCACCAACATAACTAAATATTGCGTATAAGTTAAATTAAGTTCTTCTAAAAAAGGTTTGTATCTTCTGATAACTTCTTTAGAACAGGCGTAAAGTGGGAAACATAGTTGGTTTTCCAATTTCAAATTATCGTATGCCATAAAGCTCTCCATTCTTTAAATTATTTTACTTGCACAAAGCAATTATATTGTTTGCAACTTAACATTAACACTAATTAATATATTTGTCAAATATTTTTATGTCTTCCTTGTATTTTTTTTGTATTTCTTCCTTTAAAACATTAATACTATTGTATATTATAACAAAAAGATATATAATATAGTTATTAAAATACTGAGGAGTGCTATTTAAAAACTATATAATGTAAAAATTAGGAGGGAAATTATGGTAGAAGCCGGTTATCAAGTTTACAAGGGAAAAAACAAAATTGGTATTATTGAAAGAGTTCTTATGCCTGATATTTTTATAGTAGCATTATACCCAAGTAAGAAATTAGAGGGTGATGTTGAAATTGCTATTTTTACAAATGAAGATGAAACTTATGAAGTACTTGTCAGAACTTATCCACATGAACCAAGTAAAGTAAAAATAGTTATATTATGCAACTTAAGGGATAAAAGTTTTAGAAAGCATACCAGATTAAGAATTCATACTCAAGTAGATGTACATTTAAACAAAAAAGAAGAAGCCGGAAGTTTAGTTGATATTAGTTGTGGCGGATTAAGATTTATACATAAAGACCCTATTGTTCTGGGTAAAAAAGTAGAATTACTAATTACCTTTCCTGAGGAAACGCTAACTGTTAAAGGTGACATAGTTGGTCAGATGATTAAGCCTAAAGGTTTTTCTTATAATTTAAAATTCGATGAACCACTAGAAGATGAATATTTAAATTCTATAGTTCTAAAATAATTATGGGCTGTGTAAATACAGCCCTTTTATGTACTAATCAATAATTATTATGCTTAATTCTTCAAGCAAATTAACATCGTAATAATCCACCTTGTTATCATACTTATCCCTTATTACTCTCACTATTGGTCTTAGTGGCATGTTCTTGTTTTGTTCTTTAATTAATGCTGTTTCCCCCGTTGAAAGCTTAACAGTTGTTCCATTAGGGTATATTGCAATCTGCTGTAAAAATATAGAAACATAGTTTAAATCAAATAATGTTCCTACATTTTTCATCAAATAATCTGCTGCCTGTTTTGATGTCCATTTTTTTCTATAACATCTGTCAGAAACCAAAGCATCATATACATCTGCAATTGCAACTATTTTAGAAAATTCATGTATTTCATCACTATAAAGCCCTTTAGGATAACCGGTTCCATCTAAACGTTCATGATGCTCTAAGGCAATAATCCTTGATAATTCTGTTATTGAGCTAATTCTTTTTAATTGGGCATATCCTAATTCAGCGTGAGTCTTAACATATTCATATTCTTCAGATGTTAATTTATCAGGCTTATACAATATGTCAGGATCAATTAATGTCTTTCCTATATCATGCAATATAGCACCATTACCTAAAATCTGCATTTTACTTTTACTGAAATTTAATGATTGGGCAATTGATAAAGAATATACGGTTGTATTAATTGAATGTGCAAAAGTGTAATCATCTGAATTGTTTATATCCATGAGACTTATTAGTATATCAGGGTTTTGTAGTATTTCAGCCATTATATTTATAACTGAACTTTCTAATGCAATTGTATCTGGCATACCGCCTTCTTGTATGGTTTTTACCACATTTATTAATGCTTGCTTACTAATAAATCTGGTTTCTTCATTTATTTTATCCGGTATTTCAATACCTTCACTATCTTTATCTTCAACATATACATAATTTATACCCAAAGCCGTAAGCTTACCAATATACTTTGTTAAATTCTTTTGACCAACTGTTAATAACAATCTATCATCATCATAAATATTATATGCTAACACCATATTAGGTGAAAGTTCAATTGTTGGAATTATACGCATTATACCTCTCCTGTATTTCGACACATATTTTACTGTAACATTCATTATACCATGATGTTTTATTAAAATCTAGTTTTTTTTATGTATCTACATATAAAAACGTTTCCTCCGGTTACTATTCACAGACGTTCTCTCGATGTACTTAAGCTTTAAAGTCTGATGTGACTTCATAGAATCATTTATTTACTGCGATGTTTCCTCCAAGTCTCCACAATGCAATATTATAATCTCCTGATTGTATAATAATATCATTCCAATATTTTAGTGTAATCTCATCAGCATACCAAACATTATGCTCTACATTATTTGAATCCTTATAGATAAAATTAAGTGCCTGACTGGAATCGTCTCTTTTTTCCACAGCTTTATACTTTTGTATTAATGCCACTGCATCTGTCAGAGTCAATGATACTCCTTTATTATCTGCCCAATCAAATCCCCCTGTTGCAATTGCAAAGGTTTTTTCACCAGGTATATTCTTCATTTTAACTATTAACTCTTTTATAAACTTTTTATTTGCTTTTGGTCCCGGATCACTGGTCGCCCAATGTAGGTTATAACACATCATAACATACTCAGGCCCCAAATTAAATTTTAATTTTTCAACAGGAGCATTTGGTTCAAATAAAACTCTAAGTTTAAGTTCATTCTCTAATGCCTTAACATATAATATATCGCAAAATTTAATAAATGAATTCCAAAGCTTTATATCTGACTTAATTTGCTCATAATCTATTTCAATTCCATCAAATCCATAACTTTTAGCCAATGCTATAATGTCGTTGGCATGTTTTTTCATACTTTTTTCATCTTTAAACAATTCTTTTAACAAATCTGTGTCTTTTAATGATGAACTAACATCGCTATACTTTATATCATTTACAATTGTTAAGTAGCTTAGAATGGTGTTTCCATATTCTTCTTTTATTTGATTGTATGCATCTATTAAATTGGATGGCAGAAATAGTTGCTTTTGTTCATCAAAATATACTGCAAAATACTGGAGGCTTTTTAATTTTTGTTTATTAAGTTCAATTTCATCCATTACAGTATTAAGATCCCAGTAAGTAAGCCAAGCTGAGTATTCAAAAACTTCATGAGGGCTTGAAAGGCTTTCTTTCTCACTATTTGATAATGCTGACTCTAGTATAACACTTGCTATTCCACCAAATGTTATTAAAGTTATAACTGCTATGGTTATTATTTTTTTCAATATTTTGACTCCTTTTTGATTTGTTAAAGGGATAATGTAAAATTTTATAACACTTCTATAAACCAATTTGATACGCCTTCCCATGCCTTTTTTATTTTGTATGTGAATAATTCCATGCCTTTTAGCTTTGTACTTATTATAGTTTCGTTGTTATCTGTAATAACCAATTTATTGAAAACACCATCATATATTTCATCTATTTCTTGACTATTTAAGTTAATGTTAGTGATGTTTGCCGCAGAACCTAAGTATATAAATCCTTCTGTAGTTATAGTTACTTTCAGATCATTTATTATATCTTCTTGATCTACTTTAAGGGACAGACTGCTTTCCAACAGTGTAAGTTCTAAATTATGAATTTGTTTGTTGGTATTTAGTTCAACTTCATATAAAGTTTTTACTTCATTGTTTGCTTTTTCATTAATGGTTAGATTGTTTTCTAGTAATCTTACTTCAATATAACTACTTTGGCTCTGATCACATCTTAACATTATAAATTGATTACCTATAGAATTGCCTTTTAGGTTAACTGAAAGGTTTAAGTCTTTTATCTCGTCAGTTTTGTTTAGTTTAAGTAATCCATTTTTGCCAGGTAGTGAGGTTATTATTATATCATCATAAATAAATTCAGTTTTGCCTTCAATCTCAGTCCAATTTTTTGCCTTTTTAGGGTTTCCTGTTTTAAAGGCTAGGTCTTCTTTTGTATCAGCCCAAATTCGCATTAGAAGATGGTTGGTACTCCAATACGGTTCAGGAGTTGTACGGGTCAGATTATAAATGTTTACATCTTTATTATTAAATGCACTACCTCTTTGATTGAAATTCATATCAAACATGTTTAGAATATTTTGCTCATTACCTGACTTACGAATTTATTTGTTCCAAATCCTTGGGTATTTGGGCTGATTAGTGCATATACTAATGGAATTTTATTTATGTTTTGATTGTATAAAAGGCTCATTAAGTTATAATCCTTTGTAATTCTTTCTTGCATCTGATTATAGTTTTCAAGTGGGATTCCATCTATATCCCTTATATAATCCATCAAATAATGGTTAAATTTTCCACTATCTTCAAAAACATTAATATACTCCATACGAAAACCTCTTGCTCCAAGCTCCCAATATGTAGATTCTTCCATTTTTATCATATCTTTACCAGATAAATAAAGGGGATCTTCATTTGTGAAACTGTTTGCCAATGAAAATATTGTAGCCTTCATGTTATACTTTTCCATAACATTTTGAGCGAAGATAGAAGTTTTTCTTGTGTTATTTTCAAAAAATAGAAATAATGATTTTGGGGGAAGTAGCTTTTTATTATTATAATAGTCAAGTATGTCTTTTTGAGTTATTGTAACATATCCTGACTCATAAAGAGCTGCTAACTGCTCATCAAGAATTTTTTCACTAATTACATTTTTATCTGTGCTACGGTCTATATTGGAGTATGAAACACATATAAACCCATTGTCTTCACTAAATTCTTCTGTTTTATAAGGAATGTACTTGCTTACTTTTAAAAAAGCATTAATAACCATAATTGCAATTGCAATTAAGATTATTAATTGTATAGTACCACGAAATAATTTTTTCTTATCATACGCTGTTTTTATTGAGTATTTTTTTAGGAATTTTACCATTTTTTCTTTTCTCTTTTCTATCTTTGTCTGCAATATCTTCTGGGGTCATTCTAGTTCCCCATGTTGATTTCCAAAACGTAATTACTGCAATAGGCATTTGCCAAAGCAGTACTGCTTCATAAAATAAGCAAAAATATAATCCATAAATCCATGTTGTACTTTTTTTAAGAAATAATTGAACTATGCTCATTAACATTGCCATTAATAATAATCCTATAAGAAATGTGGTTGGGAATATATTCTCAGTTAATGGAACGTATACAAGGTTATATAACACTACAATAGGTGCCAGTATTGGAACTAGTAATCCTATATAAAAGAATAGTGACATAAACGGCTCTTTTTTCCATATGAAACTTCCTGCAATTATTGACTCTCTAAGCCAAGATCTTTTCCAACGCATTTGTTGTTTTAAAAATACTTTATATTGGTTTGGTACAATCGTAGAACAAATGGCAGAGTCTTGATAGCTGGTACGGTGATGTCTTAATACAAAGTTTGTCATACTTCTGTCATCTCCGAAAGTTGCTTTTTGTCCCAAGAACTTTTGACTTAGCCACTCTTCTCTGTGATCTAATATAATTTGCTTTTTGTAACATGCTAAAGGACCAGATAAGCAGGTTACTGAATCAAAATAAGCTTCTGCTGCCTTCATCATTCTAAATGCTATATAATATCTTACTGACTGCATTTTTGTAAGTCCGTTGGTATAGGTATTAGCTACATCTGTTCTTCCTGAGACTCCGCCCATTTTAGGATCTTTAAAAGGTTGTACCAAATGTCTGATTGCATATGGATCTAAAAAGCTATCTGAATCTACAAATACTACCAATTCATGTTTTGCAACCAACGCACCCCTTGCCAAAGCTTCTCTTTTACCTCCATTTTTTTCCATTACAATGTAAGATAATCTCTCTTTTGTTGTAAATCTGCTATGTTCGTTATGAATTTCTTCAACAATTTCCGATATTTTTTCTACTGAACTATCAGTTGAACAATCGTCAACAATTATTACTTCAAGCTTATCTGTTGGATAATCCTGGTTAATACAGCTTATTATAGTTCTTTGAATCCATTCTTCTTCATTAAAGCATGGTATAATAACTGTAACTCCCGGTGTAAACTCAACATCTACAGGCACAGCTTTATAAAGGGCTCCAAACAAATATCTGCTAAGTAAAAAAGTGGCAGTCATTATACTATATAAATAAAGTATCTTGTTAAATTTAAAATACAATACACTTTCAATTCTCATAAGCATTATAAATAAAATAATAAATAGCATAAATAAACTAGATAGCATTAAAGATAATCTGTCTTTCCTATTTGCTGAGTAATTTGTTAGATCCTCTTTAAATTGAAAAGCTACGTATATATTATCATCTTCATCCTTAAAAGTTCTTACTTGTTTGGCATAAATACTTACTTTCATTTCAAACCCCTCAGGCATTGAACCCGCTGGTATTCTAAATTTTAGCTTTGTCATCTCTGTATTTAAAATCTGATTTAATTCACTTTTATTGTCTACTTTAATCTGTAATCCTGTTGCTGAAATATCTGTTACTAAAGCATTAATTATTTCTTTTTTATTTTTTTTATTTATACAAAATAACTTAATTGGAAAACTAGTTATATATCTTATTCCCTTTTTTTGGATAGTCATAGCCTCTTCTACAGAAACATTGTCATCTATATCATCTTCTTTACCCCTTCTGTCAAGATTATTTCTTATGTTATCCGGATCTACTGCGTATGAAAGCTTTCTTCTGTCTTCACGAGGGGTTAACAAAACATCTTCGATTATGACATTCTTATTTGTATGTTTTTTCTTAAATATATTCATGTTCTTCCCCCTTTGTTTATGTATATCTGTTTTATTATTTTATAAAAAACTTTATAGATCCTCTCCTATCATTAATTATAATTATATTAAATACAAATTAATCAAGGAAAGAATCTTCTTAAAAGTTACATAATTTATATATTATTAGCTTTTTTATGACCAGCTTTTGCCTTTCCTTGAATTTCAGGTACAGGTGGCTGATCATTTTTAGTTCTATGCATTTTTTTATTGCTTTCAGTTCCATGAGGTTCTAAAACACTTGGTCTTCTCATACCTGCTTTTGCCATAGTATCAACTCCTTTCTTAATATAGGAGTATTTCTAATTTAATAAAATTTTATTCTAAATCTAAATAATCACTTAACCTTGCAAAATTAAACTTTTTATTATCTGTTAGATATTTATCCAGTGCTTCTGGCGTAAATTTAGCATCTGGTGACATATGCATTACAATTATACTGCCGCTTTCTATACCTCGTCCTTCATATAATCCTTTCTTTAAAATATTTACTAAACTATTCACTGAATTTACTCCATAGTCTCCCGTACTAAAGTCTCCACTTACAGAGTATTTGAAACCACAGTCAAACACTGTTTCTAATCCAATTTTACTTTGGGCAAGTGTTGGTGATCTAAATACAGGAATTAAAACGGGTGCTCCTTTATCATTTCTTATATCGCCTATAATATTTTTTAATGTATCATAAGAAATAATTAATTCCTCTTGAAGCTTTAATGCATTTTTATTACTTATTGATTCAAAAATATTTTTTTCTTTATTTAATGTTGACAAAGCCATATGGGAATTGGTATGACTTCCAATATCATGACCTTCCATTGCAATTGCCCTTAATAAATTAGGATTACTATTTACATAATTGGTTCTTACAAAAAATGTTGCCTTCACATTATGCTTTCTCAATACATAAAGTAATTTGTTTATATAATTGTCTGTTCCCCAATCATCAAAGGTAAGAAAAACTGTATTGTCCGAATTAGCTATCTTTCCTGTTTTATCAAATGCATTAACTTCCTCGTCAGTAAATCCTGGAAATTCTCTGGTTGTAACAATATCTGGATTACCAATATACCTTTGTGAAAGATAATTAAATTTATCTTCTTCACTCATCCCATCAAGATTCCCCTTATAAATAATCCCTTCAATTTCATTTAAAGTCTCTGACTCTTTTAATGGATAATTATATGTTAAATCATTATTATTTATTATAGCATTAACTCCTTTTATTTCATATGCAGAGTCATTGTTTTTATTACTATCCTTATATACTAATTTATCAATGCAGTTTGTTTTTAATTTTTCTACCAATTGACCCACTAGATAATTATTTTTTTCATAGTAATCCATTCTAAAGTAAATAACACTTCCCCTTTGAATTGTATTTTCACCCTCTGGAAGTATCTCATTAATGATTTCATTGGCAGTTTTATTTTCATTTCCTTCTTTAACCATAGAAATAGTGTTATATATGCTTAAATATCCCAAAGCCGAAGTTGCTTCTCTCATATTATCATATATTGGTCCAAATGGCTGCCTTATTAATTTAGTACTAACGTTATAATTATCTAAAAGTAACTTTCCTGTATCAAGAATTTCTTTACAGGCAGTTTTAAAATCTGTAACATTTTTCGGTAATACAGCAATGCCAATTTCATGTCCTTTATCTACTATTTTTTGTACTCTCTTTGGATATTTTTCTATATCTTCTTTAGAAACAAAAAATGTTGCTTTTATTTTAAGCTTTGACAGTTTATTGATTACATCATTAAATGTAATTTCATTACTAATTCCAAAAAATGTATATGCAACTGCTTTTTCTGAAGTATAAATCTTAACTGTGTCTTCTGACAATTTGCCCTTATTATTTTCTTTTAATAAATCAATTGCATTTTCAAATTCCTTTTGTATTGCTTCAATAACCGAACCATTAATATTTTTATCGTTATCTTTATTATTAGTAGTATTGCTTTTATTTGTAGTTTGTTCTATTACTATTACTTTTTTAGGGTTTCTAAGTTCATTAACCTTTTCATTAACATAGCTTAAAACGTTTCCAACTAATTTATTGCTCTCTTTATAATAGTCTAATCTAAAATATGCTATTTCACCATTAGCAATAGCTTCAATTGTAAATGGTTTTATGCCACTGGTTATTTCTTCAACCTCCTTAGCATGTTCATCTTTAGTATTAACAATAGACTGTCCATGATTAACAAATTCTAAAGAAAGGGCTGATACTGCTTCTCTTAAAACATCTGTAGAACCACTAAATAATTGTTTTATCAATCTAGTTGTTATTCCATATGTTTCATATATATACTTTTCAGTATCTAATAAATAAGCACATGCCCCATAAAAATCCTCCAAATATTTATCAGGAACTGCAATTCCAATGTTTTGCTTATTATTAATTATGTCATTTACATTATCGGGGTATTTTTCCAAATCATCCTTTGTAACAAAAAATGTTGCCTTTAAATTTTCTTTGTTTAGTGTGTCTAAAACATCTTTTAAACTTTCTCCATTCTTTATTCCATAAAAAGTATACAATTCTAATGCTTCTACTTTTTTAACTTCTCCTGCAAGGTTTCCTTCATTTCTTTTTTTCAATAGTTCCAAATCTGACTTATTATAATTTAATATCTGCAAATCACTCTCAAATAAAGAATCTTCTTTACTATCTAAATATACTGTATTTATATTTTTTTCATTAATTGCATCCAAAAGCCAAGATACAACTTGAATAAGTCTTTCCTCTGGTGTCTTGTCCTCTTTAGCTAGATCATTATTTTTTTTAACTTTATTTTCTGTAGCATATTCTAGCTCAGACAATACCCCTGAAAGTTTTATTGAAATTATACTGCCAGCTTTAAGATTCATTACGAAATTTACTGCCATATCATAGGAGGAAAAGCTTTGATAGCTTAAATATTGTTTAGTTTTAACTACGCTCCTAAATCCACTGGCATTTGCTGCCTCCAAAACACTATCCGTATATTCTGTCTGATTTAATTTTAATAATGTCGGCTCCTCACTTGTTAAGTCACTAAGCACTATCATTGAACGTACAAAATCTTCCAGCAATTTATCGGTTTTCACATCCTGCATTTTAGCCTTACCACTTAGCCCATAACTTCCAATTGCTTGATTATGACCCTTTATAGCATTAACAATCCCCGGATATTCAAGAGCATCTATTCCCTGAATAAAAAACGTTGCACGAGCTCCTTTTTCGTCCAGAATTTTTAGTATTGCTTCTAAAGTCTCAATATTATATACTGAGCCATCAAATGTAATAGCTATAGTATTATCTCCTACATTATCCAACTCTTGCACTATATCAGCTTTTTTAGGCTCATTAGAAAGAAGTTCCTTTGCTTTATCTAACTTTTCTTCATATAGTGTGGAGGTTGTTAACTCTTGATTATTATTTCTATTTCCGAACGTTATTATTGCAATTACTGCTATTATTACTATAGCTCCAGTAATTCCTATAATTTTTATTTTCTTCATTTTTATATACCTCTGCTTTATTTAGCTGTCCCCAATTCCTAAAGATTCCAATAAGTATACCCCAAAGAAATAAGTTTTTCCTTATCAAGGGTACTTTTCACGTCTATAATAGTTCATTCATAAATGCAATGTTTACATCTCTCTGGGTATTTTCTGCAAGCATTGCAATACATTGAATTAATCTGTTAATGTTATAACACATTTATTTGTTTTTTTCAATAATCAGATATTACTATTTTTAAATAATTTTTCATTATTTACATAAATATAAGCAGAACAAATATTTATTACTTGTTCTGCTTATATTTATTTTGTTACATATTTGTTTTATTTATTCATTACCCATACTTCGCACCCATCATATGGATTAGCTGTACCCATATAAAGTTTACCATCGCTTGCACTTAGCATGTTCCTTATTCCATAGTTGTTTACATTTCCAAGACCATCTCTATTTAAAAATGAAAATCGTTCTCCATCATCGCTATACATAAGATCTGATCCAAAACTTTGAGGATAATTCTTAAGACTTTTTAAAAGGTGCTCTATCCATAGTTCGTATCGATATTTATCCAGATCTATTTCTGAATAAGCCTTTTTAATAAATTCAAATGTTTTATCCCAGTCTTCTTTATTATATTCAACAATCATATCTCTATAGAAATTATAATATAATATTGCCGAATCCCATGTACTCAAATATAATCTTCCATTATAGTTTCTTAAGTTCCAGCAATATCCATTAAAAAGGTTTCCTCGTCCTGAAGAATATCTTGCTTTATTTCTTCTTCCTGTTCTCGGTCTGGTTGGTACAATAGGTTCTCCTCCAATTATTACTTCCCATCTATCTTCTTTTGAAATTCTTATTAAGTCAAATCCTTTTGGAAGAACAAATCTATTCTCTAGATCAGTACTATATATTCCTCCATATATTGCACTTCCTACATATAAATAATCATTAAATACTTCCATTGACATTGGAAGTTCATTTAATGCATCTCCGGCACCTCTATCTACTACACATACCCATTTTCCTTTTTCAGGGTTTCTTGATTTCCATACTGAAAATCCGCCTACTGAAGCCACACCTATATACATATACCCATTAAACTCTATCATGGAATAAATTTCTCCATCAATGTCATCTGTATCTACTTGTGTCCAAGCTTTATTATCAGGATCATCATTTGAAAATAATAGTGTAGTTGTAGTTATTGCACCTCTGCTTAGAATACCTGTATATAATCTGCCTCTATAAGATAATGTAGTTCTTGTATTATAATCCTTATCAAGCCCCAATTCTAAGATTTCCCAATTAATACCATCTGTGGATTTAAGCATAAATGAAAATTGGTTATTTCTTGGATAAACTCCGCAATAAATTCCAGTTTCACCTCTGGAATTTGTAAATAGAGACATGCTTCTTAGACCCATTAAGCTTAAAGAATCATCTGCTCTATAAACTCTCTCCCAATTTCTGTTGCATCCACATATAGGATATCTCCATATTTCTGCATTGTCTCCTACAATTTCTGGTGTAACACTACTAGTTGGCGTCAGTCCAAAATACAACAGTCCATTATAAACAATATTTCTTCCTGTTCCCACATAAATATATCCATTAAATTCTACCATACTCCATGCATAATTATTTTGTCTTGCATTGTCGCTATTGCATTTATCAAAACCATTATATTTTGTTATTTTATATAAATTACTATTTTGCATAGTAAGTTTCCCCCTTGTATTATACTTGAGAGTTAGACTCTCTTATATATATTATTCAAGGGGATGAAAGGTGTGCTAAAATTAATCTTGATTTGAATTATTAATTAGTACAAGAAATGCCAAATATTCCAATGAGCCTATAAAAAGATTATGGTATCATTGGAATATTTGGCACTTTTAATTTTTCAAAATCTATATTTCTAAAAAACTTTTTTCCCTCTAAAATTCGCAGTTATTAACTGTTCTAGGAAACGGAATTACATCTCTGATATTAGACACACCTGTTAAATACATTACGCATCTTTCAAATCCAAGTCCAAATCCTGCATGTCTGGTTGAGCCATACTTTCTAAGATCAAGATAGAATGAATAATCTTCTCCCTTTAATCCAAGTTCACTCATTCTTGTTAAAAGCTTATTGTAATCGTCTTCTCTTTGACTTCCGCCAATTATTTCACCAATTCCTGGTACAAGTAAGTCCATAGCAGCTACAGTTTTATTATCTTCATTAAGTTTCATGTAGAAAGATTTAATTTCTTTAGGATAATCAGTTACAAAAACTGGTCTTTTAAATACTTCTTCGGTTAAATATCTTTCATGTTCTGTTTGAAGATCACAGCCCCATGATACTTTATAGTCGAATTTGTCATTATTTTTCTCAAGTATTTCTATAGCTTCTGTGTATGTTACACGTCCAAAGTCTGAGTTTACTACATTGGTAAGTCTGTTTAATAGATCTTTATCTACAAACTGGTTAAAGAAGTCTATTTCTTCTTTTGCATGGTCAAGTACATAGTTTATTACATATTTAAGCATATTTTCTGCAAGCATCATATCATCTTTCAAATCAGCAAATGCAATTTCAGGCTCAATCATCCAAAATTCTGCTGCATGTCTTGTTGTGTTTGAGTTTTCTGCTCTGAAGGTTGGACCAAATGTATAGATATTTCTAAATGCCATGGCATATGTTTCACCATTTAATTGGCCACTTACTGTAAGTGAGGTCGTTTTTCCAAAGAAATCTTCACCTTCATTTACTTTTCCTTCTTTGTCTTTTGGAAGGTTGTTAAGATCTAATGTAGTTACCCTAAACATTTCTCCTGCACCTTCACAGTCACTTCCTGTAATTATTGGTGTATGAACGTATACAAAGTCTCTTTCCTGAAAGAATTGATGTATAGCGTATGCAATTAATGAACGTACACGAAATACAGCTTGAAAAGTATTTGTTCTTGGTCTTAAATGTGCAATGGTTCTTAAATATTCTAATGTATGTCTTTTCTTTTGAAGAGGATAATCAGGAGTTGAACTGCCTTCTATTAAAACCTCTTCTGCCTGAATTTCAAAAGGCTGTTTTGCATTTGGAGTTTTTATAAGTTTACCCTTAACTATAATTGCTGAGCCTACATGAAGTTTGCATATTTCCTGAAAATTACTCATTGTATCGTTATATACTATTTGAAGTGTTTCAAAAAATGTACCATCATTTAATACAATAAATCCAAAAGTCTTAGAATCTCTTACACTTCTAATCCATCCTCCAACTGTAACGAGACTGTCAATGTATTTGTCTCTTTCTTTATATAACTCTCTAATTGTTATTAAATCCATAATTACCATCCCTTTACATATACCCTATTTAATATTATTTTCTTTTATAAACTGCTTTATGTCTTCTTTAAATTGTTCCCATTTATCTTCATGTTCAACAAAATATTTAGGGCAATTTTTTCCTGTAACATCAAAATGTCTGATTACACTATTGGTTTTTAAATTATACTCACACAAGAGCCATGATACTAAAGAAATAAGTGAGTCGTATGTTGCTTTTGTAAATTTGCCATCTTTATTTTTGTGACAGCATTCAATTGAAATTGTATCTATGTTTCTTTCACTTGTCGCATAAGCTATTTCATTTGTGGGTACGCATTGTATAATCTCCCCATTAATTCCAATTATGAAATGACTGCTGGCAGATGTTTCTTTACTGTCTTTTAGTCCTTCAAAATAGTTTCTGTTGTTTAACGCTGATGTTCCTGGATTAGCTGTATAATGTATTACTATTCCATTTACTTCATTTAGAGGAGTTGCTGGTCTGGAGTATTCATTAACGGTTAAAAATTTTTCTTCTATTTCAGGCTTTAATACTTGGTTTGAATATGTAAAACTAAACCCTAAATCGCTTAGGCTTTTATCAAAAACAACACAAATAATTCCTAAAACTAATACAGCTAATATTAAATTAACTCCAATGATTATTGTAACTTTAATAATTTTATTTTTTTTTAAATATCTGTTACCTGCCAATTAAATCACTCTGCCATTTATTCATCAATACTGTAGTTTGGAGCTTCTTTAGTAATGTGAATATCATGAGGATGACTTTCTTTTAAAGAGGCTGCTGATATCTTTACAAACTTTCCGTTTATCTTTAATTCTTCTACGTTCTTTGTGCCACAATATCCCATACCTGAGCGAAGACCGCCTATTAACTGAAATACTGTATCTTCAACTGTTCCTTTGTATGCAACTCTTCCTTCTACACCTTCAGGAACTAATTTTTTAGCATCTGATTGAAAATATCTGTCTTTACTTCCATTTTCCATTGCTGCAATTGAACCCATTCCACGATATACTTTATATTTTCTTCCTTGGAAAAGTTCAAAAGTTCCAGGACTTTCATCACAACCGGCAAATATACTTCCCATCATACAAATGTTAGCTCCTGCTGCAATTGCTTTTGTCATATCTCCTGAATATTTGATTCCTCCGTCAGCTATAACTGGTATTCCATATTCTTTTGCTGCTGAATATGCATCCATTATTGCTGATATTTGAGGTACACCAATTCCTGCAACTACTCTTGTTGTACATATAGAACCAGGTCCAATTCCAACCTTAATTGCATCTGCTCCTGCCTTGATTAAATCAAGGGTAGCTTCTGCTGTTGCTACATTTCCAGCAATTACTTGTAAATCAGGGTAATTGTCCTTAACCATCTTAACTGTTTTTAATACATTAGCTGAATGTCCATGAGCTGTATCAATTACAATTGCATCTACTTTAGCATCCACTAATGCCTGAACTCTTTCTAAAATATCCCCTGTTATTCCAACTCCTGCCGCACATCTAAGCCTACCTTGTGCATCTTTAGCTGATAATGGATATTTTATTTGTTTTTCGATATCTTTTATAGTTATTAATCCTTTGAGATTGTAATCTTCATCTACCAAAGGTAATTTTTCAACTCTTGCTTTTGCTAATATTTTTTTAGCTTCTTCTAAAGTTATGCCTTCTTTTGCAGTAATTAGCCCTTTAGAGGTCATTGAATCTTTTATTTTCTTTGTAAAGTCGGTTTCAAACTTTAAATCACGATTAGTAATTATTCCAACTAGTTTTTTTCCTTCTGTAATAGGAACACCTGATATTCTAAATTTAGCCATCAAATTATTAGCATCTTCTAATGTATTTTCTGGTGACAGATAAAATGGATCTGTAATAACCCCGTTTTCTGAACGCTTAACCTTATCTACCTCTTCTGCCTGTTGTTCTATAGACATATTCTTATGGATAACACCTATACCACCTTGTCTTGCCATAGCTATTGCCATTCTATGTTCTGTAACCGTATCCATTCCCGCACTCATCATTGGTATGTTGAGCTTTATTGTTTTTGTAAGATTTGTCGTTAAGTCCACTTGATTTGGTATAATCTCTGAGTAAGCTGGTACCAAAAGTACATCATCAAAAGTAATTCCTTCGCCAATAATTGTTCCCATGTTTATCCTCTCTTTCTAATTTATCCATTTTATAGTAGTTTTACTAGTTTAGCAAATATTCAAAAAAAAGTCAACTATCAAAATCGACAAACATTTTTAATTTTTAGAGAAATTTATAGGCTGTTGTCTGTATCTTAAATAATATAGTTTAAGTTTTCTAAAATAAATAACCCCTCTGTTAGACTATTGTATCTATACAGGGGGTAATTTGGGTGAAAGTGTATTAAAAATTATATCTGACTAATTTTTCGTGGAGCTGTCATTTTCATATCGTTTAGCATTTTTTCGGATGGTTCAAATATTACTTTAAGAAGTGTGTTGTCTTTTTTAGTAATTATTACGTATTTTTTTATACCAAGTTCCTTACTTTGAGATGAGTAATCTATTGTTTTATAGTTAGAATTATTCTTATATGAATCTAGGGCATGTGAGTTTAATGGTGCTATTATTTCTATATTATCAAAATTAAAGGTGTTTTGTTTTTTTCTTTTTGATTTTCCCATAATTTTGTCTATTTCTAATTCACCATTAAGATAAATATATTCAAATTCAATACTTAATCTATTATATACAATATATAATATATATAATATAATCGCACTAATTGGAAGTGCCATTCCACCTGATATAATTGTGAGCATTACTGAAATTCCGGCAATCACACCAAGTACACCCTTTATAACTAAGCTTTTTCCTGTTTCTTCTCTCTTTACTATGACTTCTGAATAAAAATTATCCATAAGTTATCCTCCTGAATTCGTATTAACTATATTATACTAAAAATTGTTTTCTTTTTAAAGTCTTATTTTATTAAATTTTTAATTTAATAATAAAAAACTGATAATATAATTTCTATTCAATAATTTTTATTTATTTTATGAAAAAAAGGACGGTTAAAAAACCGCCCTTTTAGGAATTTACATCATTCCGCCCATTCCACCCATACCGCCTGCTGGCATAGCTGGTTCGTCTGACTTTATATTTGCTACTACTGATTCTGTAGTAAGAAGAGTTGATGCTACACTTGTAGCATTTTGTAATGCACTTCTTGTAACTTTAGCAGGGTCAATAATACCAACCTTAACCATGTCTACATATTCTTCTTTTAATGCATCAAAACCTAATCCTACTTCTAAATCTCTTACTTTGTTTATAATTACTGAGCCTTCAAGTCCTGCATTAGCCGCAATGTGATACAATGGTGCTTCTAAAGCTTTAAGGATAATTTTAGCTCCTGTTTTTTCATCGCCTTCTAATGTATTAGATAGATTTACAACTTCTTTTGCTGCATGAATATAAGCTGAGCCACCGCCTGCTATAATACCTTCTTCAACTGCTGCTCTTGTAGCTGCAAGTGCATCTTCCATACGAAGTTTGCTTTCTTTCATTTCAGTTTCAGTTGCAGCACCAACACGGATAACTGCTACACCGCCAGCAAGTTTAGCAAGTCTTTCTTGTAATTTTTCTTTATCAAATTCTGATGTTGTATCTTCGATTTGATTTTTGATTTGACCAACTCTTGCATCAATATCTTCTTTACTGCCTTCACCGTCAACAATAATTGTATTTTCTTTTTGAACTTTAACTGATTTTGCACGTCCTAATTGGTCTACTGTAACTTCTTTTAAATCATATCCTAATTCTTCTGAAATTACTGTACCGCCTGTTAATATTGCAATGTCTTCTAACATAGCTTTTCTTCTGTCACCGTATCCTGGTGCTTTTACAGCAACACAAGTAAAGGTTCCTCTTAATTTATTTAATATAAGAGTTGTTAAAGCTTCTCCTTCAACATCTTCTGCAATAATTAATAATTTAGCACCTGTTTGAACAATTTGTTCAAGAAGTGGTAAAATTTCTTGAATATTGCTGATTTTTTTATCTGTAATAAGGATATATGGATTTTCAAGAACTGCTTCCATTTTTTCCATATCAGTTGACATGTATGCTGATAAGTATCCTCTGTCAAATTGCATACCTTCTACTAAATCAAGTTCTGTTTTCATAGTCTTTGATTCTTCAATTGTAATAACGCCTTCGTTAGATACTTTTTCCATTGCATCTGCAATTAATTCTCCAACTTCATCATCGCCTGCTGAAATTGCAGCAACTCTTGCTATTTGATCTTTTCCTGATAATTTTGAACTCATTTTTCCAATAGCATCTACTGCACAATCAGTAGCTTTTTTCATACCTTTTCTAAGTATGATTGGATTTGCACCTGCTGCAAGGTTTTTAATTCCTTCATTAATCATAGCTTGTGCTAAAACTGTAGCTGTAGTAGTTCCGTCTCCAGCAACATCATTAGTTTTTGTAGCAACTTCTTTAACTAATTGAGCACCCATATTTTCAAAAGCATTCTCTAATTCTATTTCTTTTGCAATAGTTACACCATCGTTAGTTATTAATGGTGAACCATATGATTTATCTAATACTACGTTTCTTCCTTTTGGTCCTAATGTTACTCTAACTGTATCTGCTAATTGGTTAACACCAGCTTCAAGTAAAGCTCTTGCTTCTCCGCCAAATTTAATTTCTTTTGCCATGTTTATTTCCTCCTAGTTTTTATTATTCTACGATTGCTAAAATGTCGTTTTGTTTTACAATAATTAATTCTTCATCTTCTACCTTTACTTCTGTTCCAGCATATTTAGAATAAATAACTTTATCTCCTACTTTAACTTGCATTGTTACTTCTTTGCCGTCAACCATTCCACCTGGACCTACTGCTATAACTTCTGCTTGTTGTGGTTTTTCTTTTGCCTGACCTGGAAGTACTATTCCTGATTTTGTTGTTTCTTCTGCAACTAATTGTTTAATTACGACTCTGTCTCCTAATGGTACTAATTTCATTTTTGTTCCTCCTTAATTTTTTTAAACTGTTACTAGCACTCGTTTGGGTTGAGTGCTAATTGATATTTATTATATTAGTTAATTTATGGATAATATGCAACTTCTTCATTTAGGCATTATGGGCTGATTTTTGGTGTTTATTCATGTTTTCTCTGAATTGCTCGTTTTTTCTTAGATTTTTAAATTATTGCTTTTCCTTTTGGCTTTTGGGGTGCTTTTTTGATCTTTTGACCTTTGATCTTTTGGTCTTTTGACCTTTTTATCTTTTGTTTTTTGATTTTTTGCTTCTTTTATTTTTTATTTTAACGGACGCTTTGCCAATTTAGTCTTTCTACTCCATGGGAGGAGGCTTATTATGCCACGAAAAGGCAGACGCTCCAAACATTCCAATGAGCCTATGGACAAACATATTATGGAAGAATGCTTCCATAATATGTTATAGTCTCATTTCCATGGTGCTAACTGCCTTTTCATGGCATAATAAGCCTCCTCCCATGGAGATGTAGTTTTTTGTGGCAAAGCTGGGTATTCAAAAATTTACTTTTTGAATTGTTATTTTGTTAAGTTTTATTATGGTTTGTGAGCTTTGGTGCTGAAAATTTTATTTTGTTTTATTTTTTGCTTTATTTTGTGCTTTATATTTTGATTGTTTCTTTTTTTGTTTTTGTTCCTATTTTATTTTCTCTTCCATAATAGAATAAATATTGTTGGGCATATCCACCGTATTCTCCAAATTGATTTTTTGCAAATTCCATTATCTCTTCTTTTTTTGTGTCTTTTTCAAAGTATAAATTCTCCATTATTCTTTTAATCCATACGTCTATGGGGAATGCATCTCTTTTGGATAGTCCAAAGAGAACTACACAGTTGGCAATTTTGTCACCTACTCCCTTGATTGTGGTTAGTTTTTTTATTGCTTCTATTGTGGTTGCTTTTTCTAAATCATTGACAATTATTTCGTTGTTATACACCATTTTACATGCATCAATTAGATAGGCATCTCTAAAACCTACTTTGCATTCTCTGAATTCTTCAATGGTTACTTTTTGCAATTTTTCTACTTCGGGAAAACTATAATATGTTTTTTCATTTATTTGGGCTATTGGTTCACCATATTTATTGGATATTGTTTCAACTATTTGCTTTATATGGGGTATTTGCTTATTTTGCGATATTATAAAGGATATTAGTGTTTCAAAAAAGTCTTGATTTAATATTCTGACTCCATGTTTAACTTCTATTGCTTCACTTAATTTATTATCTTTCTTTAAAAGCTCATCTTTTATTTTTTTATAGTCACGGTCTAAATCAAAATAGTTTTTCCAAATTTCTTCATATTCTTCTATTGTCGTGTTATGTAATGTTATAGTGTTATTAAGCTGTGATATGTGTAATGCCTTTCTTTTAGCAACTATTATGTAATCCTTAATACCTATTTTATAAAATCTAAAACATTGACCACACTCTAGTGTCTGTTCTATATCAAAATCAGTTACATCTTCTAATATTATATTCTTGTCCTTGCAATTTATGTTCATAATATCATCCTTTTTAAGTTTTATGCTTATATCTTTTAATTTATAAAATAGGTAATTTTTCCAAGTCCGCAACCACAATTTCAAATGTAATATATATTTGTCTAATTTATATTGATATTAATTATTAATATAGTATAATAAATATATAATATGAGTTGTAGCATTTTCAGAAAATGTGTCTAACGTATCAGTTATACTACTGCAAAGAGTCAGGACAAAGTAATCAACTTTTTGTCTTTTAAAACATCAAGAGAACGTCCGATGAGGCGTTTATATTTTTTACAAGACTTGCAAAGGCTTGTAAAAAATATGCCGAGGGAGGGTAAGGTAAACAATTAAATAATTATACAACTGTATTCATCTGAAAAATTTGAAAGACTAAATCGAGGACTTTTTCAGTGACCTCCTCCCATGGAGCAGAAAGACTACTTTGGCAAAGCGTCCGTTCAATAGAACAAACGACACCCCAGAATACAGTCAGTCCAAATCAATATCCCCAGATAAAACACCAAAAAACAAATAAAAAAAGGCAGGTATCACATGAAAGAAAAACTATACACAATACCAGTTACTGACGCTTTTAACAGTGACTGCGAATGCCCAATTTGCACCATGTATAATACATTAGAAGCGGATGCCATTAATTATACAATGGGTCCAAGCTACATGGAGGAGGATATTAGGGCACAAACTGATAAGGCCGGTTTTTGCCAAAAACACGTAAAAATGCTTTATGAAAAGCAAAACACATTGGGTATGGCTCTTATTTTAAAAACACATTTGGATAAAACTAATAAAGACTTAAAGAAGTTAATGTCAACTTCTAAAGTGAGCGGACAATCCTTATTTAAGAAGTCTCCTCAATTATCCCCTGTTTCAGAATATATAAAACAATTAGAATCTTCATGCTTTGTATGTAATAGGGTAGACAATACTTTTGACAGATATCTAGTAACTATAATTTATTTATTTAAAACGGAAGACAGTTTTAAAGATGTTCTTAAAAAGTCAAAAGGATTTTGTACAAAACATTATGAAGCCCTTTATTCTGAGGCTTTAAAGAATTTAAGCGGAAATGTTTTGAATGACTTTATTCAGTTAATCAATACACTATACATAGATAATATGGAAAGAGTTGCTGAAGATGTTGGCTGGCTGATTAATAAATTTGATTATAGATATGAAAATGAACCTTGGAAAAATGCAAAAGATGCTATTCCTAGAACCCTTGTAAAGACAAATGGAATTATGTTATAAAATATAAATCAGTCCAATGAAAAGTCCTTTCAATATAGGAGACTATTAAAACATGTTTTTAGTAGTCTCCTATATCAAAAGGACTTTTCCCATTATTTATAAATTCAAATGAGATATGAATAGTAATACTTTTCCACTGGCTCAACAAGCTATTCCTATATAAGTCAATAATTTATCCAAAACTTTTATTAAGTACAGGACATTCCTGTCTGTAATCAACCAGCTTTCCATTATAAATACGCTTTAATTTGGGACACAGTCTAAAGTCCACCGGTTTTGCCAATCCGTATGATTTGTTAAATAGTTTTATACCGCTTCTTTCTAAAATATATGCCACAAATTGAGAACAAAAATATCTGCGATCAGTATTTACAGGAATATTTACCATAGTACCTAGTATGCCTAAAAAATTATAGGAATATTTTTCTTTATTGCTTTTAAAAATTTCTATTTCATTTCTAAGTGTTTTATATTGCTCATTAGATATTTTTAAACTATAGACACTGCATTGAGTTTCTACGTATTTGCCAAAAATGCCTTTTTCAATATCTTCTTCCACAAATCCTGAATTAAATGGATTATTCATTGTCCTTCTTGCAAAACTATACATTTCATCAAGATTTTTATCAAATGCAATAGATACATGGGCAAAAGGTTCCTTAGTATAAAGTCTAATTAAGCGCGCAGGATAAGTTCTTGTCTGAGATAAAACAATATATACTTCATATTCCAAAACTTTTGTTTTTTTCATAGACGCTCCTTAATACTGTAAAATGCTATAGTTGATTTTTAATCAATTCCTTAATTTCTCTTGCTTTTTCTTTGATACGATCATTAGCTTCCCTTGATGTAAGTACACGAGATACCCAACGGCTACTTTCTTCATATCTTCCAAGTCTTCTGGCTAGTTCTGCTACTAAGTAAGTAGTTGTCATGTCATCCATTCCGCACATTGGAAAGTTTTCTTTTGGAAATGCCGCAATAAATCCTTCATATGCATTCCTAGAAAACTCTAATTCTTCTGCTGCCAGTGCCTTTTTTATTTCTTCATAATTTTCTGTTTCAGCAGGAAGATTTTCTGCTTTTCCTCTTAATAACCATGAAATCTTTAAACAAGTATAAGCTCTTTCACTTAATTTACTTTTTTTAACAATGGTGTTCACCAAAGCAATTTTATGTCTTGCAAGTGCATCATCGTAAGTATATATATCACCTTCTTGATTAATACCTTTGAAGGTTGCTGATATTTGTTCTTTTATAAGTTTTGCCTGAGCAGCTGTCATATAAGTAAAAAATCTGCTAAGTGCACCATATCCACAGTGAGTACATACCATTGCATCATATTTTAATGAATCTACAAGCTGATATCTTGGTCTTAAATCAGAATCAGCAGACAATAATTTTGCTTTACCTGTTTTTACCATTTTAACCTTAAATTCTTTATCGCAAACTGGGCATGTAACGTTTTTATCAAAAACTACATCTGCCTCCGTGGTTTGTGGCTTAGCAACTTCTGCTGCACCTTGCTTTTTAGCTCCTCCCTCTTCTCCATATACATCCATTTCAGAGAGTTTACCAAAACCAAATTCCTCTAATCCTCCAAATAAATTAGCCATTTTTATTTACCTCCATTAATTTTTGTATGAACTCTTAAGTGATACTATCCTATTAAACACTAGATCATCAGGAGTTGAATCTTTAGAATCAACACAAAAATAACCATGTCTTAAAAATTGATAACTATCAAACTTATTTGCATCATTTAGTGCAGGCTCTACGAAACACTTTTTAATTACTAATGAGTTAGGATTTAAATTAAGTGTACCATCTTCATTATATACGCCTTTTTCTTCATCTACTATATTTTCATATAATCTTACTTCTGCACCTATTGCATGCTCTATTGAAACCCAGTGTATTGTTCCTTTTACTTTACGGGCATTAAAGCCTGAACCGCTTTTTGTTTCAGGATCATAAGTACAATGTACTTCTATTATATTCCCATTTTCATCCTTTACAAAACTTTCACATTTTACAAAATATGCATTTTTAAGGCGAACTTCATTACCAGGGAATAATCTGTAATATTTCTTTGGTGGTTCTTCCATAAAGTCTTCACGTTCTATATAAAGCTCTTTGCTAAATGGAACCAATCTTTTTCCAAGTTCCTCATTCTCCTGATTATTTTCAACCTCTACATATTCAACTTGACCTTCCGGATAGTTGTCTATAATTAGTTTTATTGGGTCTAAAACTGCCATCATCCTTGACTTTTTAAGTTTCAAATCTTCTCTTATGCAATATTCAAGCATTGCATAATCAACCGAACTTTGGCTTTTGGAAACCCCTACTAATTCCATAAAATTCTTAATAGAATTAGAGGTAAATCCTCTTCTTCTAAGAGCAGAAATCGAAACTAATCTTGGATCATCCCATCCGTCTACAATATTTTCTTCTACTAATTTTTTTATATATCTTTTACCTGTTATTACGTTGGTTAAATACATTTTAGCAAATTCGATCTGCTTTGGAGGAACTTCGTACTCTAATTCTCTTACTACCCAATCATATAAAGGTCTGTGATCTTCAAATTCCAGAGTACATATAGAATGTGTAATGTTTTCTATTGCATCTTCTATTGGGTGAGCATAATCATACATAGGATAGATACACCACTTATCCCCTGTATTATGATGGGACATTCTTGCAATTCTATAAATTACAGGATCTCTCATGTTTATATTAGGTGATGACATATCTATTTTAGCCCTTAATACTTTCTTACCGTCTTCAAATTCACCATTTTTCATAGCTTCAAATAGTTTTAAATTCTCTTCAATGGTTCTATCCCTATATGGGCTGTTCTTACCAACTTCTGTAAGTGTTCCTCTATATTGCTTAATTTCTTCTGCTGTAAGGTCACACACGTATGCACTGCCCTTCTTAATAAGCTTTATTGCTGCTTCATACATTGCATCAAAATAGTTTGATGCAAAAAATAATCTGTCATCATAATCTTCTACTAACCATTTAACATCTTCAATTATTGAATCTACAAATTCTGTTTTTTCCTTTGTAGGATTGGTATCATCAAATCTAAGGTTAAACTTTCCACCATACTTTTTTGCTAAACCGTAATTTAATAATATGGATTTTGCATGTCCTATATGCAAGTATCCATTAGGTTCAGGAGGAAATCTTGTCATAATTGTTTCATATTTTCCTTCTTCTAAATCCTTTTCTATTATTAACTCTATAAAATTCTTAGAAATAATTTCTTTTTCCATCAGATCCTCCTTCTTATATTTTAAAATATATATTCTATATCATATCACAAAAGTTTTAATTATTAAAGTGTTGTTTTTAATTTTATACTTTTTTAATGCAATTCTGTTACTATTCACTGCCTTGTTGAGGTTGGCCTCGAAAAAGTTCTTGATTTAGATTGTGTAAATTTTTCAGTAGCCTCTAATTCAGGAGGGCACTGAAAAAGTCCTTTCAACGCGGTAAATTAATTTTTCAGATGAATACAGTTGTATAATTATTTAATTGTGCAGACCGGCCGATGAGGCGTTTATATTTTTTACAAGACTTGAAAAGGCTTGTAAAAAATATGCCGAGTGAGGGTAAGGCAAACAATTAAATAATTATACAACTGTATTCATCTGAAAAATTTGAAAGACTAAATCAAGGACTTTTTCAGTAGCCTCTAATTCAGGGGGGCGTCTTTAATTTGTGTTACGAATCTTTGGGAGTTGTATTTAAGTTTTGAGAATTGAATATAGCTATGGATTAAGTGGTTGTTACTTATCCCATAGCTATACTTATTAATAGAATATATGTGCTCCGATTTTCATATGATCTTTTTTGCTGTTTGCTAAGGATTTTGTATATCTTGTAAAATAAAGATAATTTCCAATGTTGTTTGTTCCTTCAAGAGCATCCTTTGCCGCTTTAATGCTTTCTTTTTGTGACTTAGATGTAAAGTTGGTATAATTCTTTAGTTCTTTGCTTAAACTGCCATTAACTGTTACTGAAAATTGAACTGCCCATTTTTTATCATATATTACTGATTTCATTGTGTTTGGAAATAGGTTGCTTTTAACTCTGTTTAATATTACGTTAGCTACTGCAAGCTTTCCTTTATAAGATTGGTTACCAGCTTCTGCGTGAACTAAACATGCAAGGAGTTTTAAATCTTCTTCTGTATATGTTTTCTTTTCAGGTGTTGATTTTGTAGCTTCTTTTTCAGCTTTTACACTTTCTGTTTCTGTTGTTGATTCATTATTTAACAAATCCTCTGAATTTTTTGAAGTAATTTGTATAGTTAACTCATCTTCTTTATCTTTGTTATCGCTTGTTTCTTCTATTTCTTCTTCATTAATTGTAACTACTTGGCTATCTTCTAATAACTCTTCTTTTGCATATGCTTTTAAATCTGTAATTCCAATTAATAATACTGACATTAATAAACACATAATTAATTTCTTCATAACTATTCTCCTTCAATAAGCTTTACATAAAAATAGATTTACATTTTTTCTGTAACATCTAGTTAATAATTACTTAATAAGTATATCATATTTTTAAATAATTGCAATAGATTATTTAACTTTTTTTGTTATTATTGGCAGGATTTTTTATTATCAAATATTTTTTTGTACATTTATTACTATTTTTTTCTTATAATTACAGTTTGGTTGTTTATTTTTACTTTGGTGTATCAATAAAAAAACAACTAATTCATATGTTCAATAAATTTCTCGTAACATTTTTGTAATCTTTTTCAATAATGACAGTAATAGGAGATTCTCTCCGTAGAGCATTAAAACGATTGCCTTACTCATACAAAAAACTGACTTTAAATCATATCCGATGAATTTAAAGTCAGTTTTTACATAAATATTAAAAGCTTATTTAATTTTAGGTTTATCCACTTTTTATCTAAATTTATCCCTATTTTTATTTCACATACATATTTTCATGTAGGTACTTCATAGAGAATCTTAATTTAACGATTAATTTAGATACTAAAGTACCACCCTTACACAGTTTTTTCCTTCCCTTTTTGCTTTATATAAGCCATTATCTGCACACTTAATTGACTCAGACAAACTCCTGTCAGTATTAATCTCAGATATTCCCGCAGAAATAGTTACTTTTATATTTTGATCATTATTCTTTACATTACCGTTTTCAACTAAACGAAGAATGTCTTGTGCCTTTTTTACTGCGTCATCTAAATTTGGATGATAAGTTAGAATTAAAAATTCTTCACCTCCCCAACGTGATGGAATATCTTGTTCATATACAGAATCCTTGATTATTCCAGCTACTTTTTTCAAAACAATATCGCCTATTTCATGACCATATAAATCGTTTACATTTTTAAAATTATCAATATCCATAAGAATAAGATATGCCTTATTTTTTACTAAATTATTTTTTAAATCATCAATTTTTTCATGGAGAATATCATCCATTGCTCTTCGATTTATTAATTTAGTAAGAAAATCTGTGGTTGCAATCTTTTTTAGTTCTTGCTGGCGATTAATTTCATCTGTAATATCCTTCAAGCATACCATAAATTCATTATCGTTTAATCTATGATAGTATCTTCTATAATATTTGTATTCTTTATTAAATAAAATTTCTTTATCTGTTACAGAATATTCTTTAGAATTTAATTTCAATTGCTCCATTTCATTATTATAGTCTTTATCCATATCATATCCTAATACTTTTGAAATATCGTCAAATGTACATTTCTCGTCTGGAAAGTTAAGACCCCATTTGCGGAAAAAGTTATGGTTTCCTTTACTTAGATATCTTTTAGTAACTAAATTTCCCCACGCCAAATCAAAATTTTGCTGAGTTCTTAATAATTTAACTATCTGATTATCGTATGTGCTATACCTTCTTAATTGATACATTACAAAAAATAAAAGAAAAGCTAAAATTATTAACATTATAGAAAAACCTATTATTACTAATTTTGCCATTTTTTGGGCTGAATTTTGCATATCTATATATTTATCTTTATAAAGCATTGACTCACTAGTCCATTTTGAACGGCTGTCTGGATGTATCATTTGATGTAGCTTTATCGCTTGATCAAATAAAAAATTAAGTTCTTCGTTCTGAGTTCCATATATCATATGTAAATTTCCCATTGCTGAAATGCTGGTAATTGCACGTAACTTTCGATCATTTAAAATTGTATAGTAATAATCATATGTCATTTCACTCATAAAGGCGACATCTATCTCATCATTTCTTAATGCATCTACAAGGGTAGTTCTTGAAGAATAGATTTGAGGTTTTTTACCTGATACAGCATTCCAATTTAAATATTTTTCTGCATTATTTGTAGTACCTATTCTACAATCCTTAAGATCATTAATATTCTTTTTATATGTATACATTCTAATAGTTGATGTCCAAATAGGTTGGGAATATTTAAATGCATCATCATCCCTATATACTGGATTTAAGTAAACCGAGGATACAATCTGGCATTCTCCCTTTTCAATTTGTTCCATTGCAGTATTAAATCCATCAACATACTTAGAATTGCCCTCTATTACTACAGGAAGTTTGGTTAATATTGTAAATATATCTTCAATATCTTTAAGCATTCCCTTATATTCACCATTTTCTAAAAAACATAATGGATATACTGATGCACTATCAAATATTTCTATTTTTTCATAATTTTCTTGAACGTGCTCTATTTCTTTTTCAAAATATTCTTTGGCTGCCTCTAATATTGCTTCTTTCCTTTGATTAACTATATCTTCTTTTAATTTTGCTCCTTCAATTGATAATATATATTTATCAATTATTTCTAACAACATTTTCATTTCTTCATCATTGCTCATAAGACCCTGAATTAGAGGGGAATTTTCTACAAATACCTCATATTGTAGCATTGTTCTCTTTGCTACTTCTATCTGTGAACGGCCACCAGATGATGTAGCTACATCAATTTCTCTTCTTTCTAATGCATCAAGTAGCTCCTTTGTATTAGAATAATAATTAATAATATTATCTCCTAATAAGTATGGGTCTAAAGTTTCACTTATAGCTGAATCCTTTAATAATCCTATTTTTTTGTTTTTTAGATTAAATATCGAATTTAAAGGATTATCTAATCTTGTAATAAAGCAAAGGTTCGTATCGTATAAGCTTTTGGATGTATAGTATTTTTTCATCCTACTATTGGATATTATAACCAGTCCTGTTAATTCTACTTTTTTATCTTGTACTAATTCTAAAGCTTCATTCCAAGGTATTAATTCTACTTCCACTGTAAGTCCTAATGAATTCCTCATAAATTCAATAATTGGAAATAACATTCCCATTTCTTTTCCATCTTTAGATAAGTAATACATAACCTCATCTGATGCAACTATTGATATTGTTCTATCCTTTAATTTTTGTAAATATTCCAATTCTGTTTGGGTTAATTCAAACTTTTTGTTATTTAAACTTGCATAGCTTATTGCTGATATATTTATTGAGGTAAATATCAAAGCTAAAATTAATATTATTACCTTAACTTTTCTCATGTTTTTAAACCATCCTTTTTGTTGATTAAAGATATTTGCATGCATTGTATTCAATATTATATCATATAATTTAGTTATTGTCACCAGATTATCTCCTCTTACTATTATATTTTAGTTAAAGTTCAGCCTTTTTGATTTTAGTTGTCAACTCAAGGTAAACAATTTGTAAATTGAAACTAGAAATAATCGTTATTTATAATTGACATAACATTTGTAATATAATACAATTTAAATAATTATTATGGTGATTGGATGGTATTAGTAATGTTTATAAATAGAGTAAATTATATTTATTTTAGTCCAACTTGGAATACAAAGAAGATTATTTATCAAACGGGATTTGCAATTAGTGTAAGTAAGCATTCTAAACAAATAAATCTTACAAAAAATAAAGAACGCAATCAAAAATTTACTTTTAATTCTGATGAGCTTGTTGTTATTGCCATGCCTTCGTATGGTGGCCGCCTTCCTAATGTAGAACCACAAATCTTAAATAATCTTAGAGGAAACAATACTCCCATTGTTATTTTAACTGTTTATGGAAGTTATGATTATGGGGATGCTTTACTAGAGGCTAGGAATGTTTTAACTGATAATAATTTTATTTGCATAGCTGCCGCTACTTTTCCAGCTCAGCATGCCATAGCAAGTAAAATCGGGAAAAATAGACCTGATCAGGCCGATGTTGAAATGATGAAGATATTTGGTCAAAAGATTTCTGAAAAGTTAAATCAAATTGAAGATATTAATGCAATTGATTCTTTGGAACTGCCTGGAAATTATCCTTATAGGCCCCTTCCGACATCTCCCCCAATTTCACCAATTACTAATGATAAATGTGTTTTATGCATGCTTTGCTATAGATGGTGCCCTATGGATGCCATAGCTACATATAGCCCTAATGAAACTGATGTAACCAAGTGTATACGTTGTCATGGATGTATCAGACGATGCCCAGTTGCTGCAAGAGAGATTGTAAATGAAGGATTTGTAAACAAAGTTGAATCACTTGAAAATTCTTGGGATGGTGTTCGTAAGGAACCTGAAATATTTATTTAAAAATGCCATGACAAGGATTTTTTCATATAATCCTATATCATGGCATTAGCCTTTTTATTTAGTTCTTATTTTAACTACTACTGGAAAATCACTTCTTACTGTGGTCGTTGAAAAAGTCAATCCATCTTTATCTTTTTTCCATTTAGGTTTTTCATCAAAACCTAATATTTCTACATCTTCTATTATACCATGAAAATGTGGCTTATTCTGGTCTCCTGAATCTCTTAATGATTCAATTACTATCTTTCCATCTTCAGGGTATTTTAGGAATGTTGCATATAGACAGCCATTATTAGCTGTAAATCTAATGTCTTTTCCTGTATACTCTTTGGATGAACCATCACTAAATTGACCTTCCACTTCTTTTGTTGGACCTTCGCCACTTTCTCGCCAAACACTGCTATTATATATAGCTTCACCATTTACTTTAAGCCATTTTCCCATGTCCGAAAGAATTTGTTTGTCTCCCTCTGGGATGCTTCCGTCTGCTTTTGGTCCTACGTTTAGTAAAAGGTTTCCGTTTTTACTGACTACATCTATGAAATAGCAGATGATTTCGTAACTGCTTTTGTAGTCCAATGTAGTGGTATAGCACCATGAGTTTCTTGCTACTGCTGTATCAGTTTGCCAGTAGTATGGTTTTGCATCTGCAAATTTTCCTCTTTCTACGTCTACAATTCCTGTTCCAAAGGACATAGCGTCATGTTTGTAGCAGATTGCTACTTTTTCGCCCCACTCTATTCCCCTATTATAATAATATGCTGCAAATTTTAATAAATACGGCTTTACCTTGTCGTGTTGTACCCACCAGTCAAAATATAGTAGCTTGGGTTGGTATAGATCTATTAATTCACAGGTTCTTATAAGCCAGTCTTCCATAAATTCATCTGTTGGATAAGGGGTTCCGTATAAATCATGCTGTTCTGGTTGCTCCATTACTGATGGCCAATAGAAGTCTCCTCTCCTTAGTGGCTCTTTTATATCGCTTTCATATTCTTTTCCGTTTCCCATAAACCACCAGTGCTCTACACGGTGGGAGGATGTACAAAATGTAAGCTCTTTTTCTTCAAAAGCTTTCTTAAGTTCACCTATTATATCTCTTTTAGGGCCCATTTCAAAGGCATTGTAATGGGATGTTTCACTTTTGTACATTTGAAATCCATCATGATGCTCCGCAACTGGAAATACATATCTTGCTCCTGCTTCTTTAAATAATTCTGCCCATTCATTAGGGTTGAATTTGTCTGCTGTAAACATTGGAATAAAATCTTTATATCCAAAATCTTTATGCTCTCCATAAGTTTTACGATGATGCTCAAATTCCTCAGTACCCTTAATATACATATTTCTTGAGTACCATTCATTATTAAAGGCGGGTACGCTATAAAGACCCCAATGTATGAATATTCCAAACTTTTCTTTTTTGAACCATTTTGGTATTTCGAAATCTCCAAAGGCAGACCAATCTGCTTTATAAGGACCTTTTTCTACTACTTCATCTATTTTTCTTAATCTTTCATCTATATCCACGAAACTACCTCCTTAAACTAATCCATATCAATTTTTTATTTTACTCGAAAGTAAATCCGATACCATCTAAAAATGTTTTGGCAAGTATCATATGTCCTTGCAACACTGGATGCACTCTGTCTTGTGATAGTACATATGAGTGTGCTTTTTCTAAGAAGGTATCTATGGCTTCTTGAACATCTATGTATTTTAGTGAATACTCTTCACTAAGTTTTTTTCCTATTGCTCCAAATTCTCTAACTAATTTACTCATAGGTTCATTTTTATCCGGTTCAATAATATATGGCGGTAAAATGTATATACCTTTTACATGTGGAAGAGTTTTTTCAATTAGTTCCCTATATACGCTTTCATATTCAGATGGCTCAATTTGATTAAATTTTGCAAAGGGAGCACTATCAAAATGACGCCATGCATCATTTACACCAATCATAATGCTTACATAGTCAGGATTCATATTAAGAACGTCTTCCTGCCAGCGTCCTTTTAAATCTCTTATGGTATTTCCGCTAATGCCTTTGTTTATAACCATTATTTTATATTCTGGTTTAAATGCAATTAAAGCTGCATTTACAAGACTTACATATCCATCTCCAAATGATCCCCATTCTGCCGGCTTTGCATCATAATTTCTTCCACAGTCTGTAATAGAATCACCTATCATAACTAAAGTACTATTTTTATCTAACATATTTTTTCTCCTTTCAATTATAAAAATCAAATAAATCTAGTCATTATATAATTTTATTGCTTCAGTACGGCTTTGATTTTGTAATCTTGCATTATCAAAGTCAACGGATAGTACTGTTTCATAACCTAAATCTTTTACTATTGAACGCATCTCATTTAGTAAATTATAAAATTCTTTTTCGTTTTCAGCAAAGACCATTTCCCATGAATATTCCACAATTACTTTACGGCACTGTCCCCTGATTGTAGAGATTTCTGCTGAGCTTTCAGGTACTACAAAAGTTGATCCGGGTGCAACTAATATCTGATTATGTTGTTCTAAATATTCTAAAACGGAATCTGCACCCATATGATTTTTCCAATCCTCATCAAGCTTTGTCTCCTCCATCTTCATGACTGAATCCCACATTGAATAATAATATGGGTATCCTTTTGGATCTTTATCCACTTGTGAAACTGGTTTATAATTAAGCTCACAAAGGCCATCCTTCCAATTTCCACCTCCCCAATCTTCTGGTACAATTGCTTCACTGGTATATAATGCTTTTATTCCAAAGTCAGTCAGGTAGTATCCATCCTCTCTTTCCTCCCAAGTAAGCCCCTTTGGACCTGCACATCTTCCAGTTGCTTCAGCACAGGCAATTTGTATTCCTTCTGGTGAGTAAAGCCAATCAATAAAATCAGCCAGACGGCTGGGATCTTTGGTTTGGCTACCAATTCCAATTACTGTTTTTTGATTTCCTTCTGGATTACATCCATAAGACATTATTTGCATGTCATCAATAGGTGCTAACATAAATCCCTTGCCTTCTTCTACATGTGCAGAGGTATTATAGGCTGATTTACCAAGCCATGGCCATGGTGAATAGAGAATTTGTCCATCCTGATATTTTTTAAAAACATCTTCATAGTTTTGATTCATTGAAGCAGGATCAACCATGCCCATTTGATTTGCATTAAAATATAGTTTTAAATTACGTAAATAAAATGAATTATCTCCTAATATATCCTGATAATCACTGCCATCCACTTTTGCCAGTACAAAACCAATTTCATCATACCCATAAAGGCATGCCGGTTGTTTTGCATTGTTCATCATATTTCCATCCCAATCCTTAAAAAATGAAAATGCGTAAGTTTTTTTGCCTGAATCACTATATGGTATTTTTTGCTGCATTTGCTGCAATATAGGTAATAATTCTTCTAATGTTTCTATTCTTGGATATCCAATCAAGCTGTACGCATCCCAGCGTAAGTATGGACCAAATGTTAATTCCAGTCCTTCATTTGGTGTTAACGGAGTCTGATCTGATACTTCACTTGGAATAGCATAAATTCCCTCTTTTGAAACCTTATTATTTAATGATAAAATAGCTTTTTCATAACGCATGATATCTTTCTCTTTTAACATTTCTGACATATCAAGTAATAGTCCTGCATTTACCATATCCTCAAAATTACCTTCTTCTCCTGAACAAATTACCAAGTCTCCAAGATTACCTGCTGCTACGCGGGTTTCAAATAAAGTATCACCGCCTCCTGCTACATTTGGTGCAATAATATTTAACTGCATATTAAATTTATCCTTAATAATCTTAGCAAACCAACCTGATTGGAGTCCCTGATAGTTGGCAAGGGAGTCAAATACATCCACCACTATAAATTCCTTATACTGACTTTTTCCATTGTTATTAAATGAATATGTACATCCACTTAACAGTAAAGTAAATACCATAAGTACACAAATAATCTTTTTTTTCATTATCCACTTTTTAATCCTCATGATACAATCCTCCATCTTTTTTTGATTTTAGCATAAAATTTGCCCTCTACCTACCTGACAAATTGGTTTATATTTACCCTTTAAATTGCACTTTCATATTTTGCATCATTCTTAAAATAATATGCCTTTATACTTTTGAGTTATAAAGGTAAATCTATTTCTTTTGTACTTTTCATTATAACACACATGTCTGTTTTCTCTATACAAATATTAAGAAATATGCTATTCTATGTATATAAGGGTTATTACTTACAGCTACTCTAATGTTGGAAGAAATTAATTTTGAAGAAAGGAATATGCAAACATAAATACTTTTACTCTTTGTGTTTGCAGCTCAGAAAAATATTCTAGTTCACCGTTTTGTAATTTCTTGTGCAAAATTCTGAGGATATTTTTCAGAGAGTGCATGTCAAAAAACGTAAGCGTAGCGAACTACGCCGAGGGTTTTTGACATGTGCTATCTGGAAAATAGACCAGAATTTTGCATAAGAAATTACAAAATGGAGTTCTAGTATGATTTACTGAGTCTTGGTGCAAATTATGGAGACATTATACATAGCCGATGACGAAGCAAATATTCGTGAAGGTCTTAAGTTAATTCTGGATTGGGAAGATTTAGGGTTTACTATTTGTGGTGAGGCTGGAAATGGTGAAGATGCATTATCAGATATTTTAAGACTTAATCCAAGCCTGGTATTTCTGGATATTCGTATGCCCCGTATGTATGGTATAGATGTTGCTAAAGCAGCAAGAGAACAGGGATATAAAGGAAGGTTTATTATTTTAAGTGGGTATTCAGATTTTACATATGCTCAAAAAGCAATTAACTATGGGGTCGATAATTACTTAACAAAACCCATTGATGAGGATGAATTATTAGAAGCTGTACTACAGGTAAAAAAGATTATTGAAAAGGAAAAATCAAGCTCAACTTCTATTGAACAATATAAGAAGAAGGCTAAAAATGTTATCCTTTCTGATTTAATTTTGGGAAATATGGATATGGGTCAAATGGATACCTCTGGTATGAACTTGGATGCTTCTGTTTATCAGGTTTTAATATATGAAAACTTCAATAGAGAAATAACCGACATCTACTATCATTTTTCTGATCTATTACGTGTTTCTCACAGTAAAAATGACATTTTTGAGTATCTCCATGAAAATGGACACGATATTATTTTATTAAAAGGCGAGCTTGCTTTATATAAATTTGAGCGTTTTCTTTCTCATTATGAGAATACACCTCAAAAAGGAAGTCCACTTGATTCTCTTTTTATTGTTTATGGTCATCCTGTAGATGATCTATTTTCTATACATACATCCTACGCTGAGGCGTCTACTCTCATATTACGAAGATTTTTTTGTATACAGGGACAACATACTTTAGGATTTGAGGAACTGCCGGATCTTGCAAAAAAGAATTTGGAGATTACTTCCAAAAAACTTCAAGAATATAGCGAACAGTTAATTGGATATATTCAGTCATTTAATCGCAAGAAAACAGCAGAAGCTTTATTTAGCCTTGAGAATTATTTGTATAATGTAGTTAATGATATTAAAGATGTTAAGTTATTTTTAACTGATTTGTATTTACAGATTAAGGAGAAAATAAATCATGTTTATAATACCTGCGAAATACCTTTTCCTTCAAATTCATCTATAATTGATATAATTACTAAAAAATATTATTTATATGAGATTATTCAGTTCTTTTCAGAGCAGTTTGAAATGATTATGAACACTATTGGTAATACTTCAAGGGATAGCGTTTTGGATGATATTTTATACTATATTGACCATAACTTTAAAAACAATATTAAACTTGAAACTATCGCTCCTTTATTTGGTTATAATAGTGCTTATCTTGGAAAGATTTTTAGTAAAACTTTTAATGAAAGTTTTAATTCTTATGTAGATAATAGAAGAATTGAATACTCTAAAGAGCTTCTGCTGGAAAATAGATTAAAAGTATATGAAATTGCAGAACAGGTAGGGTATAAAAATGTAGATTATTTTCATAAGAAGTTTAAAAAATATGTGGGGGAAAGCCCTGCTGAGTTTAGGAAAAAAATGGGAGTTGGAAGTGATGAGGTTTAGATAGTTATTTTTTAGCCTCTGAATGATAATAGAGGTTCACCAAGCACTTTGGTGAACCCCACCACACTCAAAATCATACAAATAAAATAAATATATAAAATGCAAACACTACATAAAGTAATGTATAATAAGTTTCATTGAGAATTTGATTTAGAATTATTGAACCTTAACATTTCCAATTGCCTTGCTCGTTCAAAGCCTTTTTGTAAAAATTCTTCTGCGGTTAAATCAGTATAGTCCCAATACATGGGTTCTAATGCAGTAGAACCCAAATAACCTATTTCTGCTATTTTTTTCATAACTGTTTCCCAATCAATCTTGCCATCAAAAGGCAACTGATGCTGGGTATTAATTCCAAATATAATCAACTTTTTCATACATTCCATATTTATAGCAATAACAGTAGTATATATAACACTATGGACACGCATATACTAACCACAAGTACCTGTACTGTCTAAATTATTTTTTATTTGTTGTGCGATTTTAGACTTAATGAAGTTTTGTCCTTTTTTGGGATTTAATTTCATATGTACTTCTGTAATTAAATCTATTAATATACTATCTATTTTTGTATTTATTCCAAAAAATCTTGACCTATAATAAAATGTTAATTTCATCACTACAATCTTTAAAATTCCCTCTGATCCTTCATCCTTTATGTACCTCATTAAATCACTTTGTAAATTTACAATTTTTAAATCACATTTTAAGAATATTAACATGAATTTTTCAAATGCCTTATCTTGTTTTGACTTCATAAGTTGATTAATCGCAACTCCTAATTTAGGAGTTCCCACAGTCTCTAAAATAAGATTTTGAATTGCTACTGGAAACAACAATTTAGAAACGTCAAGCATTTTATTTTTTGCAGCTTCAAATTCATCTGATGAATTGACACCAAAATGTTTTTTTTCAATATCATCTAAATTTTCATAATCTTCAAGCCAGTCTAAAGGATGATGCATCATACATATTTTAAAATCAGCATCCTTAATTTCTGAATATAATTCTGCTATTTGAAGAACTCCCACGTAGAGACTTCCTTTTTCACTTGCTCCTTTTCCTGATGAACGCCAAGCCGAATCAACGCAAGCTATCCCCACATTAATTCCATTAATATTACGTTGGAATGTATACCCTAATGTTCCAAACTTAACATCCTTTTGCATTGTAGATATTATATTATAAAAGTATCTTAAACGATTATTATATGACATATCAAACTCAGAAATTATTTCATCTATACTCTTCAGATCTTTAACCTTTAATCCATTTTCTGTTGCTTTTACAATGTTACTAGTATCAACCTCATGATTACCTGCAACACATATAAACTGTTCAATAGATAATTCTAAAGACCTTAATAAAGGATTTACCAGAATATTCATTGCTAATTCCCATTGCATTTCATCTTTCTCAGCTTTATCCCCTCTCTGAATAAGGTCACCCGTAAAACAAACTAAACTAATTGTAATACCTTCTTTTTTTTGAACCTTTAATACATCTTCTATCATTTTATCAGCAATTATTTTTATTTCTGCTTCATTTTTTTTTTGGATATGTGCATCTGAGATATGCAAAATATTCAATACCTTCATTTAATCCTCCGTTCTATTCTTGTACCCCTTTGAATATATATGTATTATAACGTTTTAGAAAAAAGGGGTATTTATAAATAACATTAGTGTTTCAAGATTAATTATTTTAGCTAAAGATAAAAAGAGGATAATCCATTTGCTAAATAAATACCGCACTCCTATCAATAAATCAAAATATTGCTGATATTTTACTAACTTAAGCTAGCTAGAATTAACCCTTATTAATAGTAACAAACAACATTATCTTATTATATATATTATAACATTATTTCTTATATTTTCCATTATTAATTTAAAAAAGTTATATATCATTTTTATTTACTCAATTACCAAAGTAAATTCTACACCTTGCTAACCTTAGTGTGGAATTTACTTTGAAAAACTTCTGTGGTGGAATTTAATCTGACTATAAAAATAGTATACTTAAATTGATGTATCTCCTAGTACCTCTTTTTAGGAGATACCTTTATGGCTAAACAAAACACTTAACCTTAGATGAACGTCAAAATATTGAAAAATTTCTTGAGCAAAACTTTTCTTTTAAAAGAATTACATTGGAACTTGATAAGGATTGTACTACTATTTCTAAAGAGATACGTTCACATATCATTTACCGTAAAACTGGTGCTTTTGGTTATTCTTATAATTCCTGTGTCAATCGCTTTTCTTGTGATTTAAGATTGATTTGTAATCCTTGTATTTCAACTAAACCCACCACCGCCTAAAGGCGGTGGGTTTGCATAGTGGCTAAAGCCGCCTAAAGTGTTGCTACCGAAATTTAATCTCCTACATTAAAGTTATCTGAATTCTTTAATTCTTCTATTTCTTGATTCCTTATATATTCCATTATTACTTCATCTGTAATATTTCCTGTAGTAGCTACAAA
>JAVBPB010000077.1:0-41692 GCA_031549965.1 Mobilisporobacter sp.
CTTATTCAGTCTGTTCGTTTTGAAAATCTTTTAGAATTTTCAGGGTTGTTTCACTGTTTAGTTATCAATGTTCATTTTGTGTTTGTCGACTTGTTTCGTCAGCAACTTTTATATCTTATCACATGTTGCAAACTCTGTCAATCACTTTTTTATTTATTTTTTGTTTCCTTCCTCGTTTTTAACGAGTGGAATTTTATTTTAACACAACTACCTTTGCTTGTCAATAACTTTTTTAAATTATTTTTAATTGTTTAAACAGTTTGTTTTGTACGAACTTTTTCTACAATTTTCTTGCATCGGTAAAGATAATATTACCAGATTCTTTTTTATTTGTCAATAGTTTTTTTATTTTATTTTTTATAATAAAAATCTGCCATTAATGCATTATGGCAGATTCTTATTTCTAAATTAATTTTTAAAAATGTTTTCACTAGATTCCTAGTCTTTTCATAGTTTCACTATTTAGCGTTCCATCAACTTTTAATCCTTTATCTTTTTGAAAACTTCTTATTGCTTTTTTAGTTTTTTCTCCAATAACACCATCAGGTGTTCCACAAGCATATCCTAAATCATTTAATTTTTCCTGAGCCGATTTAATTTCACTTTTTGTGACTGATTTCTTTGTCGTTGATTTTGTGGTTTGAGTGCTTTTTTTAGTAGTTGTGGTTGAATATGGGCATATCCCGTTTTTATGAAGATGAGCAGAATACCCTCCGCAATGATAATGATAGCTTCCTAGCCCACTGGCATTTTTGTTATCTTTGTGCCCTCCGCTTTTGTCAGTCCTACCTGAATGTGCATGCGATGTGGTCGCTTTTGATAAATCAATGTACGTACTACATAATGTTGTTTGAGTCAAACAAACCATCAGTAATATAATAAGTGCAGTTTTCAGTGCTTTTTTTAACCCTTTAAAAATCATTTTTTCTCCTCCCCTGTTTATTTCTTAATTAAAATAAGCTTCTTGTAATACTTATAATAAATGATAACAAATAATTATTATCATATATTGTACTTAAAAAAACACTTTCATTTATTAATAAGTAAATGCTTTTCCCCATATCTGTTGTACTGAACATAGTAAGCACTATACATAGTAGCCAAATCACTATAAATCCCTCTAGTATTCCAAGTAATAATCCTGCTGTTTTATTTATTCCGTTTAATATTGGCAATTTACTTATTAAATTAATTGCATTAACTATAATTGATAAAATAATCCCAATTACTGCGAAAGTAACCGCAAATGATATGGAATTGATTATAATACATGTTATATAATTAATTATGTAATCCTCAAAAGTGGATACTACCAATACTTTATAAACTTCTGAATTGTTATTTTCAACTAATGCCGTTTTTATACTTTTAGGTAAAGGCATTGCTTCTATAACAAGATTTTGTTCTGTGCGGCTTAATTCCTGATCTACTTTATTCTTTGATTTATTACCTGATTCTCCTTTTGTATCATTATCAATTGCGTTTTTAACCTTTGTTACTATCGTTTGTTTTATTTTGTCATTGTTTTGAATTGTTTTACTAATAACGGGACTAATATTAATTGTAAGTACTAAAACTATTATTAATGAGAACATAGAAAATAATGTTTTAATAAATCCAATGCGATGCCCCTTTAGTGCAAACAAGCCTATAATTAAAATGACTGCTATCATTAACCAGCTCACTGTATCCTCCTTAATCAAGTTTAATTTCTTCCATTAAAACATCATCAATTACTATAAAACGATAATATTCTCTTAATGGGAAAATATAAGATATACTTTTTCCAAAATTATATTGAAATTTTTCAATTCCATTTATGTCGTATATAATGCATTCCAATTCATTATATATGATTATTTTATTGGCCGTTAAATATATATTATTGTAGTCAAAACTGAATTTTTTTGACAGGACATTTTTTCCATTTAGATTATATAGCTTCATTATATACTTCTCTTCACCTTCTTGGTTACTATATACAAACCCTATATTATCTTCACTGGAAAATATACTTCTTACTTCATCCGTATATTCCTCTGTATATATCTCTTTAGGAAATTGTTTCATTTCGTATATTACAAACTTATTATCTGCATAAGCACATACTGTGTCATTATTTAAAAAATCTACCTTTGCAACTATTGAATTGTCAAAGTTAAAGGCTCCTACAATACTGTCAACCTGATTTTGCCCAACCTCATCAAAGTTATAAAATGTCAGATAGTTTTTTACTATGCCATTTTGTACTGCCATATAACTAGTTACCAGTTTTTTCCCATCATCAGAAATTGCTATATCGATAGGAAAACCATTTCTTTGCTTAATAGTTTTCTTTTCAACAAGTTTGGTACCATCTTTACTATACATTTCTATGTAATTTGACTCTGCATCCTCTAGTACTACACATACAACACCTTGACTGGCTATTTTAACTTCAACTATCGGAAGTAATGTGGGAATTTCTGCTTCTTTTCCGTTTTTGCCAAATATATATATACTGTTACCATTTATATCTGCTATTACTGCATAATTTCCACACACATCTGCATCTGGATTTTTCATTTCGTAGGATTCATTCCATATGAGAGTTCCGCTTTTACCAATTGCTGCTGCACCATCTCTGCTATATTTCATCACATGATTGCCCATTTTTTTGTACAGGGTTGTAGAACTGTCCGTCCTTACTGTTGTTGCCACTACTTCATATGATGTATAAACTTTGTTTTTAATAATTATATATAGCCCTATTCCCATTACTATTAGTGCCGCTACTAAAACTATGCCTATAATAATTCCTATCCTTTTTAAACCTATTCTGGTTTTATATATATCTTGAGGTTCTATAGGTTCTTCTTTCTTTTTTAGCATTTTTTTAATTTCATCATCACTCTTATTCTTCATGTTGTCACCTCTTATTGCAAATTGTTTTTGCACTTCAGATACTTATTATACATGATTATTCTAAATTAGGCAAAGTAATTTTAATTTTTACATTTAAAAAGAAGCGGGTGTCTACAGTGGCTTGTAAAAAGTTCTTGTTTTAGATGTTCAAAAGACTTTTCAGCGGTTTCTGTCAACAAACGCTTCTTTAAATATTATGGAATTATTAGTTTTTGGTCTGCAAATATAAGATTTGGGTCTTCTATTTCATTCATTTTTTGTAATGTTTCTAAGTTTTTTAGGTTTCCATAAATGCTTTTACAAATATCTATTAATGTGTCGCCTTTTTTTATTGTATAGTATTTTACTACTTCTCCTGATGAGTTTACTACTTCTATTGTTGTATTTTCAGCTTCAGAGGATTTTATTTGATTATTATTTGAGTTTTTAGTACTGTTTTTGCTTTCTTCTTTTGATGATTTGCTTTCATTTGTTGACTCTTTAATTGATTCTTCTTTTTTATCATTTTCTTTGGTTGAATCTTCTGTTTTTTGATTAGCTGTGGGTTCTGTTGTTGGTTCTGTTGTTTCTACTGTTGTTGACTGGGTTAATTCTTTGGTTGTTGGTTCTTGTGTTGGTGAATCACTATTTGATAGTTGATTTTCTGTAGTGAATATTTCATTTGTTATAGGCTCTGTTTCATCTATTTCATGAATATTTCCTTCTACTGTTTCTATCTGTATGGGTTTGCTGTTGTTATTAAATACTGCCACTGCCTCATCATCTGTTATTCCATTTTTCTCTTCTAGGTCTGTATGAAGTTTTTCTGATATATTATTTAGGGTCTGTTCCATTGCTTTCATTTTATCATAGTTATTTAACATTGTTACTGCTATGACAAGAATTACTATTGCAAATGCTGTACTTACGCTATATATAACGCCATGCATATTTTTATGTGTAGTTTCTTGCTTTTTGTCTTGTATGATTGCACGTATATCTTTTACTACAGCTTCTTTGCTTTCTTCTTCTATTGCAATTATTTCTCTTTCTTCAATCATATAATTTTGCATTTCTTCGTTCTTTTCATAATATATGTAGTAGCCTGTTTGCTTTTTTAGCTCGTTATTCTCATATATGTAAAAAGCATCCTCTTTTTCTAAGCTATCGTGCAAAAGTAATGCTTTATCTTGCCCTGCAAAATTATTTATATGATTTTTTACTATGTCATCGTTTAATTCAGCCATGTATCCTGGTTTTGCAAAATACCATCCAACTATTTCTAAATCATTGAAATATTTTTTTACGTTTTCGTATACGTTTGTCCATGTTTCATTTGTAAATATTTCACTTTGTTCTTTATTTTTTGCATCTTTTACTTCAATTGCACCGCTTATAAATATATTGTTGGTTTTATCAATTTTTACATGTTGACCCAACAAAACAGCAACATACTGATTTATATAATCGTTAGCTGCTAGCTGTTTCATATATGTGATAACATAATCTTCTATGTAGATTTTCTTAGAGGAGTTTATCTCTCCTATTTGTCTTATGTTCTTTGGCATTTTAAACATGATGTTGGATCTTCCCGTATTATTTTCCTCATTACTATATATTATTTCAATCATATACTCACCTCTTCTGTGTTATTACATTATACTAGCATATATATTTTACTTTTTTTGTAAAAAACTGTTTGGTAAGTTAGATTTATTTTCTGTTTTATTTGTCTATATATTACACTTTTTTATTTTTTTTTATCTTGTTAGCTTTTTTTATTTTTTATGTTTGGATTAATTTGGTATGTTTTGCAACTTTATGTAATTAAGTTTATTCATACTTTTTGATTATCTTGTCTTTATGCTGTTAATAATCAATTATAGATAGCTCAACTTTATCAAATATTTGTATTTTAATCAAATTATTTGAGGAGTGAGTAGGTAATTTATATAATATGAAATGGCGGTGTAAAATTATGAAAAAACTTATGGATACTGAAAAATCTCTTTATTATTTTGACTCTAAGGATAGGTTTGCTTCTATTGAATTTAGCAGGATTCTTAATGAATTAATTTATGGAAATTTGAGATCTAATCAAAAAATTATTATTTTATGCATTGGTTCTGACAGGGCTACAGGAGATTGTCTTGGTCCTATTATTGGATATAAGTTAAATCAATATAATAATTCTGATTTTGTTGTTTACGGAACTCTTGAACAACCGGTTCATGCGAAAAATTTATCGGAAACTATTGATAGAATCTATGAAGAACATAATGATCCTTTTGTAATTGCTATTGATGCTTCTTTGGGTAAGTCAAGTCATGTGGGGTATATTACTTTGGGAAAAGGCTCTTTGAAACCGGGGGCTGGGGTAAATAAGGATTTGCCTTGGGTTGGAGATCTTTTTATTACGGGTATTGTAAATTTTTCTGGATATCTTGATAATATGCTTTTACAAACTACAAGACTGAATATTGTAATGAATCTTGCTGATATTATTAGTTCTGGAGTTAAGTTGTTTTTGTTTAATCACAGGAAGGTTGGTACTCATGCCACTCATAATTAGTATTTGTGAATAGGACTTTTGTATTAGTTTATTTATTTTATTTTTAATTTATTCTTATTTATAATATTTTTATTTTGTCAACACATATTTGTCACAATCTAATAATATAATTACATTTGTAAGATATTTTCATGCATTTAGAAATACTCCCCCCTCATTTTTAGTGTGAAATAGCACTGCTTTGGCAGTGCTATTTCTATTTTAAAATACTAATATCATATCTTATCATTATTATATAATAAAGTTTCCATACTCCCTAAATTCTATTTTAGAATTTCCATGATTGCATTACATTTATCTTTAAATACCTTTTTACTATTCAAAGACAGTTTACTATAACTGCGTTTACCAAAAAAATTAGTGCCTTTGGGCATCGCATAATAAAACCCTAGATAGGAGTTCTCCCATCTAAGGCTCTAAGTAAGGTTACTTCGTCTATATATTCTAAATCACCACCAACCGGCACTCCACTTGCTATTCTTGTCACCTTTATTCCTGTTGGTTTTATTAATTTACTTAAATACATTGCCGTAGTTTCCCCTTCAAGGCTTGAATTTGTTGCAATGATCACTTCTTCTACATCTGCTTGTAGTCTTAGCATAAGCTCTTTTAGTTTTATTTCATTGGGGCCGATGCCTAACATTGGAGATATTGCACCATGTAATACATGGTACACACCTTCATACTTACCGGTTTTTTCATACGCTGCTAAGTCCCTTGGATTTTCAATTACCATAATTGTTTTTTGGCTTCTATGATCACTGTTACATATAGGGCATATTTCAGAATCAGTGAGAGTAAAACAATTTTTGCAGTATTTCACATTTTTCTTTGCTTCTGTTATTGAATTTGATAATTTTTGAACCTGATCCTCTGGCATATTAATAATATGAAAAGCTAATCTTTGGGCTGATTTGGCTCCAATTCCCGGAAGTCTTGACAATTCCTCTATTAGTTTGGTTATTTGGCTACTGTAATAGTCCATTAGAAGCCAAAACCTCCTAATCCTCCTAGTCCGCCGGTTACTTGTGACATTACTTCGGATGATTTTTCTTCCATGCTTCTTAAGGCTTCATTGGTTGCAGCCACAATTAAGTCTTCTAACATTTCTATATCATCCTTATCCACTACTTCTTCACTTAGTTTTATGGATACAACTTCTTTTTTACCTGAAACTACAACTTTAACTGCTCCACCCCCAGAAGTTGCTTCAAATTGCATTTCTTCAACTTCTTTTGTTTTATCTTCCATTTGCTTTTGCATTTTTTGTGCTTGTTTCATTAAATTATTCATGTTTCCAGGCATTCCACCTTGGAATCCACCACGTTTTGCCATTGTTAATTATCCTCCTTAATTTTGTTGCATTTTGATTATACACTATTTAGTCTATATATTCTATATCCATTTTTATAATTTTTTTCAAATCTATAATTTCTTCATTGTTCTGACCGTTCTTTACCAGTTTTGTTTGTACTACTACTTCTTTTCCAATTTCTTTTGAAATTAAACTTTCTAAATCTTTTTTTACTTCTTCTCGGTCTATATATGCTTTGTCTAATTCCTCATTAAATACTAAGAGTAATTTATTGTCTCCTCCAATACTTAGTGTCAAATCATTTAGCATACTTTTTATGCTTCCAGAGGATTTTGAAGCAATGTTGTTCCAGTTTCTTACTATTTCTTTTATATCCTCTGGTACAGCTGTAATAATCTGTTTTGGTGTATCTTTAGGTTCTGGTTTGCTTTCAGTACTCATTTTGTTTTCAATTGGTTGAATTTTAATTCCTTTTTCCAACTGGGATTCTATTACATTTAAACGGTTTATAATTGAATCGTAGTTTATTTCCATAGCTGGTTTACATAATTTTATTAATGCCAGCTCAATTAATACTCTTTTTTGAGTAGAGTATTTTACCTGATTTGACAGTTCTGAAAATATTCTGATATATCTCATTAAAGTTTCTAATTGTATTAAGGAGGATATTTGTCTTAGGGATGTTATGTTTTCTAAGGACATATCAAGGGCTTCATCTGGATTATCTGATGTTTTTATTAGTAATAAGTTTCTCAGATACCATGTAAAGTCTACTACAAATTGACCCAATTCCCTTCCTGCTATTATTAAATCCTCCAATTGATATATACAGTTAGTTACTTCCTCGTTTATTACTGCTTTTAGAAGCTTTTCAAATACTTCTGTATCAACTGCCCCTAATACTTCTAATACATTATCATATGTTAATTCTTGTCCCAAGTAAAAGGCTATGCATTGATCAAGGAGACTTAAGGCATCCCTCATAGAACCATCGGCTACTTTTGCTATATACCTTATTGCTTTTTCTTCCACCTTTGTGCTTTCTCTATCCATTAAATCCATAAGCCTGTCTGACACTGTATCAATTGTTATTCTTCTAAAATCGTACCTTTGACATCTTGATAGTATTGTTATTGGTATTTTATGGACTTCTGTTGTTGCTAATATAAATATAACATATGAAGGAGGTTCTTCCAAGGTTTTTAAAAATGCATTAAAGGCTCCTGTTGAAAGCATATGAACTTCATCAATTATATATACCTTATACTTTCCCTCTGTAGGGGAGTATAAGACTTCTTCTGATATCTGGCGGATGTTATCTACACCATTATTTGATGCTGCATCTATTTCTATTACATTCATTGAGGTTTGATTTGTAATTCCTTTACATGTTTCACATTCCATGCAAGGGCTTCCGTCTATGGGATGTTGACAATTTACGGCTTTTGCAAATATTTTGGCTATGCTTGTTTTTCCTGTTCCTCTTGTACCGCAAAATAAATAAGCATGTCCAATTCTATTAGCCTTTATTTGATTTTTTAAGGTGGTAACAATATGATCTTGTCCCTTTACATCTTCAAATCCGCTAGGTCTAAATTTTCTATATAAAGCCGTATAAGACATTTTTGCACTTCCATTCTACATTAATCTCCAAAGCTGATTCCTAATTGTTTTGCTTCTTTTATAATTGAGGATTGTGGTTCTACCATTTTTAATTTTCCGGCTACTTCTGATAATGGTACTGGAATAATTTCGTTATTTTTAATTCCTACCATGTAACCATAATGCCCATTAATTATTAAGTTGGCTGCTGCTGCCCCAAGTCTTGATGAAAGTACTCTGTCGTATGCACATGGACTTCCACCTCTTTGCATATGGCCTGGTACTGTTATTCTTATTTCCTGACCTGTTTTTTCTTGTACTCTTTTTCCTATCTCATATGAAATGGATGGAAATTCTGTTGTTTTTCTTTTTTCTTTTAATTCTTTTTTAGAAAGTGCTGCGTCTTCTTTTGATATTGCACCTTCTGCTACTGCAAGAATTGAAAATCTCTTTCCTTGTTCTGTTCTTTTCTTTATGGCAGCTACTACCGAGTTAATATCGTATGGTATTTCTGGTATAAGTATTATATCTGCTCCTGCTGCTATCCCGGCATGGAGAGTTAGCCATCCAACTTTATGTCCCATAACTTCTACTATGAATACACGTCCGTGTGAAGCTGCTGTTGTGTGTATGCAGTCAATGGAATGTGCTGCAATATCAACTGCACTTTGGAAACCAAAAGTCATATCTGTTCCCCATAGATCGTTATCTATTGTTTTTGGAAGTGTAACTATGTTTAGCCCTTCTTCTCTTAGAAGGTTTGCTGTTTTATGTGTTCCGTTTCCACCAAGGATTACTAAGCAGTTTAGTTTTAGCTTTTTGTAGTTTTCTATCATTGCTTCTACTTTGTTTAGACCGTTGCCATCTGGTACTCTCATTAGTTTAAATGGCTGTCTTGATGTTCCTATTATTGTTCCGCCCTTTGTTAATATTCCTGAGAAGTCTGATGGTTTTAATTCTTTGTATTGGTTGTATATAAGTCCCTTGTAGCCTTCGCTAAATCCGTAAATTTGTATATCTTCGTAGGCTTCATAGAGAGCTTTGGCAACACCACGCATTGTTGCATTAAGACTTTGGCAGTCTCCGCCACTTGTCAAAAATCCAATTCTTTTCATACGCTTCACCTTTTCCTTTTTTTATTGTTAAATTATACCACATTTCTGAGGAATAGTCATTCTTTTTTTGTGTAAGTTTTGCTATGGGTGAAATGTCCTTGGTTTAGGCTTTGTTAATTTATTAGATGTATACGAGTGTATATATATACAACTGCTTACCTTACACTCCTTTAGTATGTTTTATACAGGCCTTTGCGATGCAACGTTTTGGTAAAACATTTATGTGTATCTTATATTATTTCCTTAATTATTTTTGTTATACTAGTACACCGTTTTGTAATTAATTCTGAGGCTATTTTTCAGAGAGTGCATGTCAAAAAACGTAGGCGTAGCGCGCTACGCCAAGACTTTTTGGCATGTGCTATCTGGAAAATAGACCAGTTTGTAAAACAGGAGTAGTTTTGAGTTTACTTTCATGTTTCTTTTTATCTTTACCTATGTTATAATAATTACTAACTATTAATCACAATACCAATAAACTGCGATTAATCTTAAGGAGATGATACGTTGATTCATAATTATAATGACTTTATAAATACACTGCTTAAATCAGGTTTTTCCATGGGTGGTGGTAATTCTGATGGCGTTTATTCTATTATTAATTGGAATTGGAAAGAGGAGGCACCATATGAAACACCAGTAAAGTGGCATACAGGAGAGCCTGATACTGATCCTTGGGAATGGCGGATACGGGTTTTGGATGAAAGAAATGACGTTGCTTATGCAAAGTTGTTTTTTAGAAAAAGTGGATATATTACAAAAGAATGGTATCCGTATTTTCTGGCGGTTAGAAGGCAGAATAAATCTTTTGACGAAGAGTATTTGGATGGTATGATTAGTCAGACTGCTAAGCGAATATATTCACTTATTCTTGAAAATAAAACATTACCACTGCACACCATTAAGCAATTTGGAGGTTTTACAAAGGAAGATAATTCTCAATTTGAGCGAGCTTTAATTGAATTGCAAATGAAAATGTATATTACTATGTGTGGCTTACAACAAAAAATCTCCTCTAAAGGTGAGGCTTTTGGTTGGTCATCAACTGTATTTTGCACCACCGAAGACTTTTTTGGTGAGGATGTTTTTAATATTGCATCTAAAATTGATCTCCAAAAAGGAACTGAATTCTTATTGTCTCAAATACAGACACTAAACCCAAGCGTTGATTCTAAAAAAGCTTTAAAATTTATACGGGGATAGCTATTACCTGCTATATAATAAATTAGCTCTTTAAAGCCCAAAGATATTTTATAAGTCTTTGGGCTTTAGTTAATAATTGAATTAATTGTTAAAAAGAGGGGTTGAAAGGTACCTGTCACCAGAATCAGGAAGTATAACTACTATTCTTTTACCTTTGTTTTCTTTTCTTGATGCAAGAATTACTGCTGCTTTTAATGCTGCACCAGAAGATATTCCTACTAGTATACCTTCAGTTACTGCAAATGACTTACCTTCAATAAATGCGTCTTCATTTTCTATGGTAATGATTTCATCATATATATTTGTATTTAGTATCTCTGGTACAAATCCTGCACCTATTCCCTGAATCTTATGTGCTCCCGATGTTCCTGATGATAATACTGGGCTTGATACTGGTTCTACTGCAACGATTTTTATATTTGGATTTTTTTCTTTTAAATATTCTCCCACACCCGTTATTGTACCACCTGTGCCAACACCTGCCACAAATATATCAACTTTACCATCCGTCTGTTCCCAAATCTCAGGACCTGTGGTATTTTTATGAATTTGGGGATTTGCAGGATTAACAAATTGTCCTAATATGATTGATTCTGGAATACTTTCTTTTAATTCTTCTGCTTTTTCAATAGCACCTTTCATACCCTTGGCTCCTTCTGTTAAAACCAGCTCTGCTCCATATGCATTCAGTAGGGTTCTTCTTTCAATACTCATAGTATCTGGTAAAGTTAAAATTGCCTTATATCCTTTTGCTGCTGCAACTGCCGCTAGACCAATGCCTGTATTACCAGACGTTGGTTCAATAATAGTCCCACCTGCTTTAAGCAAACCTTTTTGTTCTGCATCTTCTACCATTGCCAATGCAATTCTGTCCTTTACTGAACCTGCTGGGTTTAGATATTCCAATTTTGCCAGTATTTCTATGTCTTTAATTCCATTTTTTTGTGTATAACGATTTAATCTTAATATTGGTGTTCCTCCGATTAATTCTAATGCACTTCCTTTTATTATACTCATAATATTTCTCCTTTAAATTTATATTTGCTTATATTTCCAATTTATTAAATACTTATAATATTTATTAATCGTTTTACTTAATAAGTTAATTTTTTGCCTATATAGGCAGCGTTATATATTAGCAAAATTAAAATTGCATTACCACCTATAAATAGAGGAAATATTCGGCGTTAAACTGAATAAAAAGTCTTAAGATTTAACGCCGAATATATAATTATATGATTTACTTTTAAAGTATACCATATTATCAAAAAATTGTGTAATATTTATAGTATGCTACTATATATAGAAAAAAACTATATGCTTTACTTTATAGATTTGCCTTTATAGTGTATAATCTCAAAGATGCAAATAATTAGGATAAGACTACAAAAAGCATTTCTGCATTTTACAATCTTATCCTATTATTTGCATCTTTGAGAAATAAATTCAAAAGTTAACTACTACTCCTTTATATATCCAACTTCATATCTCCAAATTCAATCCATTTTTTTGCTCTCATAAATTCTGATACTAGGAGTGTTATAACAGCAGGAAGTACAAAGTGTAAAAGTATTATCTTAACTAAAACCATTGTCCCACTTTCAGTTTCTGTCATTACTTGCCATGTCATAATTTGACCAACCAAACCAGATGATCCCATTCCTGAACCTGTAGCATTATTAGTCATTTTAAAAAGCATAATAGATAATGGGCCTAGTATTGCACTTGATATTATTGCAGGAAGCCATATTATTGGCTTTTTTACTATGTTTGGAACCTGAAGCATTGATGTTCCAAGTCCTTGTGCTAGTAATCCTCCAATCTTATTTTCCCTATAACTTGCAACTGCAAAGCCTACCATGTTGCAACAGCATCCAATTGTTGCGGCACCTGCTGCAAATCCTGACAAGTTAAGTATGATTCCAAGAGCTGCTGAACTTATTGGTAGGGTTAATACAATTCCCATTACAACTGATACCACAATTCCCATTAAAAATGGCTGTTGTTCTGTTGCCCAATTAATTATATTTCCTAGTCCTGTCATAAATGTTGATATTGGTGGCCCTACTAAAAGACCTATTACTGCACCTGAAGCAATTGTAATTATTGGGGTTAATAATATATCTAATTTGGTTTTTCCAGATATTAAATGACCGATTGTTATTGCAATATATGCTGCAATAAACGCACCAAGAGGCTCTCCCGGTCCTGAGAAATTAATTAAACCAGTTTCAGTAATCACAGTTCCTTTTAAAATCTGGCTTGCATATGCTCCGATTAAACCTGCACTTGCTGAAGATATTAGAACTAGTGGGCTTTCTTTTAATTTATATGCAACCCCTGCACCTATTCCTGCTCCGGTGAGGGTAGCCGCCAGTTTACCCATAACAAATATGTAGCTGCCAATTTCACCTCCAATTAATTTTCCAATTTGCTGAATTATTGTTCCAACAATTAGAGTAGCAAATAAGCCTAATGCCATTCCACCCATTGCATCAATAAAAATTTTGTTTAGTATCTGTTTCACTTTTTCCATGTCATCCTCCATAACGTAGTTTTATCTGTCTTGTCACCTGTAAATACATTTATGAATAATAACATATTCTTAATTAATAATCAAGTATCTTTTTTCAATTAATTTTTTTTCAATATTATCTAAAATTTCTTCAGTATCTGCTTCAACTGTGTGAATATGGACTCCATTTGTAAGTTCTTTTAAAGGCTTGGTATTTTTTTCTTTTATATTATTAACAAAATCATATACGTCCTGACGGTTAGATATAATTAAATCTGCTGATATTTGTCCATATATCTCATGGCTTACAATTACATCCAAAACTTTGCCTCCACTATCTACTATGGTACATAGTTCATCTTCTATTTCTTCGTTAGTATGTTTGACCAAATATGTTCTGTATGACTTTTTTGTATCTTCCCTGTATAAGATATATCCTTTAGTTGTAGATAAAATATTTTTATTTGTTGCCCTTAATAATGCAATATCTTGAACTATGACCTGTCTGCTTACATTTAATTTTTTTGCTAATTCTCCACCAGAAATTGGAGCTTTTGTGTTTTTTAAGACTTCCAGTATTTTTTCTCTTCTTATTGAACCTTCCATGTACTCTCCTTTTTTGATGAATAAATTTTTTTGATTTTTATATATCATACATTATTATTAGATTTTTTACAATAATCTTTTTTCTTAATGACAACAACATTTTTTCATGTTACAATATACTTTATTTGCTTAAATAACTACTATTTATTAACTACCAAAAGGAGAATTTATATGTTTCGTTTATGGGGAAAGATTTTTGAAGGAAATAAATTAATTAAAGACGTTGTAATATGTATTGAAGATAACGAGTTATCCAGAACTAAAAAAATTTATAGTGCATTGGATGATATTTGTTATAAATTCGATTTGCAAAAGCCTATTTGGCTTGAATCTAATATTAAAGAATTTAAAAGAATAAGTAAAACAAGATTCACAAAGGACAGCTTTATTGAATATATTGAATTTGATTATCTGGAAATACATGTTATAGAAGAAGATTAACAGGAGAATACCATGAATATTAAGACTATTATTTTTGCTTTAATTATCTTACCTATTGGTATCTTATTAACTTCCTGTGGTAATAATGCTTATTCTGATAATGTAACCTTAAATACAGCTTCAGAAGAATATTTTAGTCAAACTGTTCCAACTACCCTATCCACTGTGCAAGCTACCAATCCATTAATACCATCCAGTGAAATTACCAAACCAGCTTCTGAAAATAATACCAAAGAAAATAATAATACTGAATTATCTGATATTTTTGCTAATTTAGGAGGAGATGACTTGAATAAATATTTTATTTCTTATAGTATTACCAAGGAAATAGAAAAACGTATTTTTGGTATATCATATAAGGAAAACGAAAAGATATCCCTTAATGATTTGAAATACATAAATGTACTTTATTATGGCTTTGATGGGGAATCTCACGTTGGTGAACTTATTGTAAACAAAGGTATAGCTGATGATATAATAGATATTTTTATTGAATTATATGAATTAAAATATCCTATCGAAAAAATGGTTTTAGTTGATGAATACAATGCAGATGATGAGCTTTCAATGTCTGATAATAACTCTTCTGCATTTAATTACAGAGTTATAGCAGGAACTGACCGATTATCTAATCACGCTAAAGGCTTAGCTATTGACATTAATCCACTATATAACCCATATGTAAGAACCTCAAAAGGGAAACAGCTTATATCACCAGATAACTCTGCTGATTATGCAGATAGATCTAAGAATTTTGAATATAAGATTCAAAAGGGAGATGACTGCTATAACGCCTTTATAAAAAGAGGATTTTCTTGGGGAGGAGAATGGAGCAGTTCAAAGGACTATCAACATTTTGAAAAAGTATTAAAGTAAATTGAAAACGGCAGCCATATTGTAAAGATATGACTGCCTAATATTTACAGCTACTTTATGTTTATTTTAATAAATTTATTTTTTCCTCTGGATATAACCATTCCATTCCAACTAGCATGTTAAAAGTTTGATCTGTACGTACCTCCAACCTCTATATCTGCTTTTAGTGCAACTGAATCATATCCCTGCATTAATGGGTAAAGCTCTTGTAATTTGTTCTATAATATTCATTCCATCTCTCAATTTATTCTGAACATACGTCAGATCTTTCACCAACCGATCTGCTCTCTTTCTGATTTGTCACTGCTCAAAACTAAGTTCTCTTTATCTACGTCATACTTTATATAAAATTATTAACAGGATAACATAGTTTAAATTGTTTGTAAAGACTTTTTATCTCTTTGTGTTTTTTCCAAGTCCCTCTTTTTTTACATTATGAGTTTGATTCTGATTTTCTACTTTATTTGAGTTGGTTACACTGTTAAATTTTTCATGTTGCCTTTTTTGTTCTTTGAACTCATTTTCATTAGACATTTTATCACCTCAATAATATTATACCTTTTTGGGAGATAAATTATTTATTTAAGTAAAAAGATTAAAAATCTCGCCTTTAGGTTCTATTTCAAATGTTAACTTCTTTTTGGTTTTTGGATGGTCAAATTCTAGTATGTACGCAAATAATCCTATTTCAACCCATCCCTTTACGTCTTTAAAAAGTTCATTATATTTTGTATCTCCCCATATACCAGCTCCTTGATTTGCCATTTGTACTCTGATTTGATGATGCCTTCCGGTAATTAGTTCTATTTCAACTAAAAAAACTTCTATTTCTAAATCTTTTAACTTCGCCTTAGATTGATTGACTATATTATATATAAGCTCTGCTTTTTTTGATTGTTTATTTTCTTTAATGGAAATCTTGGATAAATTTGCTCTGGCATCTTTTACTAAGTAGTCAATTAATTTATCTTCAGCGTTTTCTAATTTTCCTGTTAAAACAGCTTTGTAATATTTTTTTATAGTTTTATTTTGCATTTGTTCGCTTAAAATTTTAGCAGCACTTGGGGTTTTTGCAAATAAAACTATCCCTCCAACACCTCTGTCTAACCTGTTTATAATTCCTACATATGGATCATTTTCTTTGGTATTTTCAAAGATATGATTTTTAACTATATTCACCATGTCAAGATCATTAGTTTTGTCACTTTGGGATGGTACTTTGGCTAGTTTTTCGCACACAATTATATGTTTATCTTCGTATAATATATTTAAATTCATTCTTATTCTCCATTCTTCTTTGCATAATCTAAGTATACACTAAATATGATTTATATTAAATACTTAAATTTTTCAATCATTAATATCCAAGCAATTATACTATTTTTATATTAGACTTTAATTAATTTTAAATTAAAATTCAGTTTTTTACTTGACATTGCATCATAAAATTACTAAACTAAAGATATGGAGAGCAATTTTCCAAATATTAATAAAAAAGTGGAGGTATAATATGGGAATATTAACTAGGTTTAAAGATATTATGTCAAGCAACATAAATGCTTTATTAGATAAAGCTGAAGATCCTGAAAAGATGATTGATCAATGTCTTAGAAATCTTCAAAGTGATTTAGGCAAAGTAAAGGCGGAAACTGCTTCTATTATGGCAGAAGAACAACGTGCTAAAAGATTAGTTGATGAATGTAATGAAGAAATTAATAAAATGCAAATTTATGCTACAAAAGCCGTTCAATCCGGTAATGATAATGATGCAAGAGAATTCTTAAATAAAAAAGCCAGCTTAACTTCTAAGTTAGATGACCTTACAAGGTCTTATACTATGTCCTCTGAGAACGCTGCAAGAATGAAATCAATGCATGATAAATTGTCGAATGATATCCAGGAGCTTAGCTCTCGTAAAGATATGATTAAAGCTAAAATTGCTGTTGCAAAAACTCAGAATAGAATTAATGAAATAGGCTCTTCTGTAGAAAAATCTAATAATTCTTTATCTGCATTTAACAGAATGGAATCACGTGCCGATAAAATGTTAGATCAGGCTAATGCCATGGCAGCACTTAATAGTGCTCCGTCTGATAAAATAAAAGATTTAGAAAAAAAATATGATAGTCCTTCTTCTGATATTGAAGACGAATTAGCAGCATTAAAAGCCAGTTTGTCTAAGCCAGAATAATTAATATTATTATTTTTATATGGATTTGATAAAATATTATCAAATCCATATCTCTTTACTCAATAAATAATTATGGAGGTTTTCATGGTAATTAATTATAACTGCTCTGGCTGTGGTTCTCAAATGCATTATGATAGCACTACTGATAAATTGGTTTGTGATAATTGCAAAAACTCAGTAAATATTTCAGATGCATCTTCAAAAACTGCTTCTGATTCATTCGAATCTACTAATGAGTTTCATTGTCAAAGCTGTGGTGCAATACTTATAACAGACTTAGAAACCACCTCAACTTCTTGTAGTTTCTGCGGTGCACCTACAGTAATTGCAGGCAGATTAAAAGGTCAATATACCCCAACTAAAATTATTCCTTTTAAAATTACTAAAAGTGAGGCTTCTGAAACATTTCAAAAATGGTGTAAAAAAGGACATTTAGCCCCTAGTGACTTTAAGCGTGCAGACAGAGTTAAAGATATTACCGGCATGTACGTACCTTATTGGCTATATGATTCGGTGGTTAATGTACAACTTAATGGCACGGCAACTAAGGTCAGAAGCTATGAAAAAGGTGATACTATTTATACCGAAACTTCTTACTATAATATATATAGGAATTATGATTTGGAATATAAGGATATTCCAATTGATGCTTCTAAAAAAATGGATGATACTCTTATGAATAAGCTGGAACCATTTAATTTTTTGGATTTAAAGACTTTTGAAATGCCTTATCTTTCTGGATACATTTCAGAAAAATATGATTTTACTCATACTGAACTTTTGCCAAGACTTTCTTCCAGAATAAATGAATACTCGAATAATTTTATGAATTCTACAACAATAGGTTATTCAACTGTTACTAATAAAAATGTTAGTGTTAATAATAAGAATATAGGTTCAGATTATACATTACTCCCTGTTTGGATGGTAAGCTATGACTATCAAAGGGCTGAACATACCTTTTTAATGAATGGTCAAACAGGAAAAGTTGTGGGAAAACCCCCTATTAGTAAATCAAAAGCTCTATCCTTGTTTGGTGTGATAACTCTAATTTCTTTTGCAATTATGAGATTAATTACAATCCTTGGAGGTTTTTAATGAAAAAATTATTTGGAATTATTTTTTTATTTATTTTTTTATTTAATAGTACCAATGTACTTGCTCAAAGCAATTCCAAAACAGAACAAAGGGTATTTGATAATGCTGGTCTGCTTTCTGATACTCAGAAGGAATTTCTTAATGACAAGTGCTTAAAAATGGGTGATGAACTTTCATTAGATATTATTTTATTAACCATTAATGATGCCAAGGGAAAAACTTCTACGGCTTATGCTGATGATTTTTATGATGACATGGAATTTGGATATAACGCTCCTCATGGAGACGGCATTTTACTTTTAATTGATATGGATAATAGAGAACTTAGCATTTCAACCTCTGGTACTGCAATTTCATATTTTACTGATAATAGAATTAATTCTGTTTTTGATGTAATTGCAGAATATATATCTGATGGTAAATATTACAATGGGTGCGACGAATTTATTGATTTAGTAAAACAATATATGTCCTCTAAGCCTGCTTCTTCTCATGTTTCCACTGGTAATGGTTATAATGGACAAAATTCCTATAGTGTTTTTCTAACATGGTGGTTTCAATTAATTGTTTCATTAGTTATAGCAGGTATTATTGTTGGTGTTATGGCCTATAACTTTGGAGGCAAGGTTACCGTTAATATGAATACATATTTAGATGCCAGCGGAACACATCATATTTCCTCTTATGATAATTATATCAAAACGGTAACTACTTCGGTAAAAAAGACTCCTCCTCCAAATAGCGGTGGCGGCAGTTCAACTCATAAAAGCAGCGGCGGTCATACTCATGGCGGTGGCAGCAGAAAATTTTAATAACTAGAAAGGACGTGTAAACATGGGTTTATTTTCTTCACAATTTGCAAATGTTGTTGAGTGGGAAGAGTTTAGGGAGGACATGATCTTTTGGAAATGGTCTAATAAAGAAATTAAAAAAGGCAGTCGATTAATAATTCGCCCTGGTCAAGATGCATGTTTTTTATATAACGGCAGAATTGAGGCGGTTTTTACAGATGATGGCGACTATGATATTGAATCGGATATTATTCCATTCTTATCAACCCTAAAAGGCTTTAAATTTGGGTTTAATTCGGGATTAAGAGCGGAAGTTTTATTTATTAATACCAAGGAATTTACAGTTAAATGGGGCACAAAAAATCCAATTAACATTCCATCTGAAAAGTTAGCCGGAGGTATTCCAATTCGGGCCTTTGGAACTTTTAATTGTAAAGTTTCTGATTACATGGCATTAATTGATAAAATTGCAGGCGTTAAAGCACAATACTGTGTAGAAGACATAAAGGAACGTATATCTTCTGTTCTTGATCAGCTTCTTATGAAGTGGATTGCAAGAGAAGGAAAAGATTTATTTAATCTTCAGGCTAATGCTTATGATATATCAAACGGCATTAAGTATGATTTAGATATGGAAGTAACTAAGTTAGGAATTTCTATTACAGGGTTTAATATAATGAGCTTCAATTACCCTGAAGACATTCAAAAGATGGTGTCCAAGGTAGCTTCAAACAGTATGGTTGGAGATAACATAGGATTATACCAGCAAGTATCTATGGCTGATGGTATGGCAAACAGTAGAAACAACGGCTCTAGTGCTGCTGGTGATATGGCGGGCATGATGATGGGAATGCAAATGGCAAATCAAATGATGCAAAACATGAATACTAATTCAAATAGTACCATTAATAATAACTCAAAGGTTTCTGCTGCTAATCTTCCTAACTTTTGCCCTAATTGCGGACAAAAGACTCAAGGTGCAAATTTCTGCTCTAATTGCGGTCAAAGACTAAATTAAAGACCTTTTGAGTACCTCTAAATAATAAGAGTCTGCACTCCCAGTAATTTTAAACTTGGAAGCACAGACTCTAATTTTAATTATATTAAGCTTTATTTACTGAACCAAATAATTCCATTTTTTCTTTAACTGTTGCTTTAATAGCATCTGTTCCTGGTGCTAATAATTTACGTGGGTCAAATCCTTTTCCCTGAGTGTCTTTACCTGATTCAATATATTTACGAGTTGCATCTGCAAATGATAATTGGCATTCAGTATTAACGTTAATCTTTGCTACACCAAGTGATATTCCTTTTTTAATCATTTCTTCTGGTATTCCTGTACCACCATGCAACACTAATGGCATGTCTTTTGTAAGCTCGCCAATTTTTTCTAATGTTTCAAAGCTAAGCCCTGCCCAGTTTTCTGGATATTTTCCGTGAATGTTACCAATACCAGCAGCAAGCATAGTTACTCCTAAATCAGCAATCATTTTACATTCGTTTGGATCTGCAACTTCACCATTACCAACTACACCGTCTTCTTCTCCACCAATTGATCCTACTTCTGCTTCAATTGAAATTCCTTTATCATTACAGATTTTAACAAGTTCAGTGGTTTTTGCTACATTTTCATCAATTGCATAGTGTGAACCATCAAACATAACTGATGAGAATCCTGCTTCAATACATTTTAACGCTCCGTCATAGCTGCCATGATCTAAGTGAAGAGCAACTGGAACTGTAATTTTTAGTTCTTCTAACATTCCGTTAACCATTCCAACGATTGTTTTGTATCCACACATATATTTACCTGCTCCCTCTGAAACGCCAAGGATAACCGGTGAATTTAATTCTTGTGCTGTTAATAAAACTGCTTTTGTCCACTCAAGATTATTAATATTGAATTGACCTACTGCGTATTTTCCTTCTTTTGCTTTTACAAGCATTTCTTTTGCTGAAACTAACATTGTATCTCCTCCAATTTTCTTATTAAGTTTATTTTATAAACTGCTGCACATAGTATACCATATTTTAGTTAAAATTTAAACATAAAATTTATTTTTTTATATAAAAGAAAAACGAGCCTTTGAGACTCGCTTTTCCTTTGTTTTTAATTATTTTACATTAATTGTACATTTTACAGTTTTTCCAGTTGAAGAAGTTATTGTTATAACTGCTTTTCCTTTTTTAATACCTGTTACTACACCTGTTTTACTTACAGTTGCCACATTTTTATTACTTGTTTTAAATGTAAATGTATCAACAGCAATTTTTGGAGTAACTATTGGTTTTAATGTAACTGTTTTTCCTGCTTTAAGGTCTCTTTCCACGTAGCTTAAGTCAAGGCTTGTTGCTACTACTTTTACTGTCATCTTAGATGTATTCTTACCACTTATTACAACACCTTTACTTAAAGTGTATTTTGTAACTTTAGTGTTCTTACTTAATGTTAATGTAGAATTAATCGCTGTATCTTTAACTATTAACTCATTAATAGTTCCTGATAATAATTTTACATCCGCTTGTTTAGATGAGAAAGTTACTTTTTTAAATTGACCTTTTAATGATACTGTTGTTTTAGCCGGTACTGATACATAAGTGTTTTCAATTACCGGAGTATTTGAAGTTGTAGTATTAGCTGAAGATTTAGTGGCACTCATTTCTACACTGACTGCTGTATCAATATAGAATTTGGATATTTTAGTTGCACCACTAATTACTAATTTTATCGCTTCTTTTAATGCTGTTTTTGGCTTTTCAATAACCAATTGACCCATGGTTGTTCCCTTAATTGTAAGGGTTTCTCCTGATACTGGTTTAACGCTTACTTTACCGCTTATTACAGAATTAGCAATTGTTGCATTTTTACCTGTTAATACTAAGTCTGATTTTAAGTTTAAGTTCTTAACCTGAACATTATCTGCTGCTATTTGTAGTTGAGCTTGTATTTCTTTGTTATCAAAATCTACTACTCCTGCTGATTCAATCTTTACTACTATTTTTCCAGAATCATTTATTACTGCATCTACACCTTTTGGAAGAATATTTTTAACTTCTTCTAGTTTGCTTTCTGGTGTCGTTGGTGTTTCAGTTGTTGGCTGTGTTGTTGAGCCTGTTGATGGTGCACTACCCGTTCTGGTTATATACATTTTAAGTGTAGCAGTTGCTTGTTTTGCTCTACCTTTATCAGTATACCATCCTAATGCTAATGTTTCTGCTGTAGGTTCCATATGAAGTGTTATTTCATTTAAACCATATTTTAATGGTAAGCCTTCAGTATAGATATTTCCATACTGATCCATTGCTCCAGATTTAATAGTATTTATGTCTACTCCATCAATTGTAAATTTAACACCATAAGGTACATAACCTTTCAATGTATATGTTGAGTCCCCAGTTGTGTACTCAATAACATCATCTGATGTATATGATGCTCTTGGTAATGTAATCATCATTGGCATATCTACCCAACGGAGTACATAATCATCAACTATCATCTTATTGCCACCTTGATTTTTAATAGTTAATTTCATATTAGTATCTGTTGAACTATATGCCCAGTTACCTGGATCTTCTGTATCATTTTGTTTACGATCATGACTTGAAAATGCTTCTGTCTCCCAAGTACCTCTTGTGTACTTATATTCCATTGATTTTCCTGCCATCATCTTAAATGAATATTCTACTACGTCTCTGGTTGTTGCTCCACTTGGTACATTCAATTTATTACCGCTTGAATTCCATCCATTTGTTGAACCTGCTAAGTAAATGTTATCAGTAACTGGTGTATAACTTGGAATATGAAGTCTTAATGTAACATCAACCATTACTAATTTAGGTGTAACGGATTTTGGATCAGAAATTGTTCTATTATAATATTTGTCAAATACAGCTATTTCATATGAATATAATTTATCATTACTTACTGTAAAGTCTGTATAATTTTTTACGTTTGAAGCTAAAGTTGCAACTCTCTTCTTTTCTCCATTATATGTTCTATATACTTCAAAACCAACTGCTTTTGATTCTGTATCTATAGTCCATTCAAGAGTTGCTCTGTTTGATTCTACTAAAATATCTTTTAATACAGGCTTGTTAAGTGTAATTCCATCTCCATTAGGATCTGCTTGTGTTGTTACGCTTTGAGATTGAGAATTAGTATAACTATATCCATTATTTACTGAAATCTTTGCATAATATTCATATGTTCCAACTTCTACTGGTTCAAATGTTGCAGTATATACTTTACTGTCTGAATTATCTTCTTTATATCTTAGTTTTGCTTCTTTTACATTTACAGTATCTCCAGTTTTATTATATACAAGTTTTGCAACTAAATTTGGAACGTCTTTACCAGTAAAATTAGCATCATCTGTTAATCCAGGTACTGTTACTGTTACTTCAATTGGTTCAGTTTTTACACCTACACCTATTGTAACAACTGAAATTGCTGATGGAGATGATATATTGGTAATTACAAATGCCGGAAGTGCTGTTGCAACTTCGCTGAATAAACTTTCGTTTCCATCTTTTATCGCTGATACATAATAGTAATATCTAACTCCATTTTTAACTGTAGTATCTGAGTATGCATTAGATGATACTGTATCTATTTTTTCTAGGTTGATTCCTTCTAATGTAGTTCTGTAAATATTATATTGACTTACACCATCTACTGAATCAAAGGTTAAATCAACAACTCCATTACCACCTACAGCTGCTAAATTATTTACTGAAGCAACGTTTACGATATCATTATCAGAAATCATCATAACACCTGCATATGCTGGTAGTGTTATTGTTAATTTTCCATCTGTTACAACACTTGATGCTACTGTAAATAGCCCTAATCTATCTGTCATAACAAGTCCATTTGGTAAAAATCCTGAAACATCTGCGATTATAGTCTTTGCTGTGTCTGAACGGTTAATTGCAAGTATTCCGCCTTTTGTATCAGATTTTCTTGCATATGCTATAGTATCATCTGCTGCAAAAGCTGTTTTCATTTGACCTGTTGCAAAAACATCTAGGTATTCATTTCTAACCTTACCTGCTTGCTGATATGTTTTAAATAATTTTTCATAATCACCAGTTGCTGAGAAGCTACCATTTGATTCAACTATTCTATCCCATGGGAATGTACGTCTTGAATCTGGATCTTTTGTTCCTGTAACACCAACTTCATCACCATAATAAACTGTTGGAGCACCTGGATAGCCATATTGGAATATTGCTGTTAATGCCTGTAATTTTAATCCCTCTTCTGTACCTTCAGGAGCTATTTTAATATTTTCTTCTTCCCAAGTTGGGTTATCTAATTTTGTAAGGTTTCTTACTGTATCATGAGAACCTACAAGGTTTAACATAGCTTCAAAAGCTTCTTTTGGATAATTCTCTCTTATTGTTTCTAATGCTCTGTCAAATTCGGCTGCATTACCATTCATTAAAAAGTTTTGAATAGCTCCTCTGAATTGGTAGTTCATTACTGAGTCAAATTGATCTCCCAATAAGTAATGAGTAGCAACTCCCCATTCTTCACCTATAATTACTGGATCTGCAATTGCATTTCCATTAGCGTCAGTTTTACCTGTTGCAGATTTTACTGCTTTTCTAAATTCTTGCCATGTTCCTGTTGATACATCTGGCGCAACGTCTAATCTCCATCCGCTGGCACCCATCCATAGCCATCTTTGTGAATTTGATTTTTGAATCATTTCGTCTGCTTTATCTGGTGCTAGAGTATTTAAGTCAAATCCAATTACTTCTTCTCTGTATGTAACATTATTATATTCATGTTGACCAGAAAGAGCTAAAGTGTCACCATCTTGTGGTTCCATTGCTGCCATTGCAGGAAGTGAATCAAATCCCCACCATGCATCATATTTGTAAACGCCTTCTACTGTTTTGTCAGGTCCTACTTCAAACCAAGTTGTATATCTAAAATCATTTGGATATGAATAGTTAGTTCCTGTTGCCGGATTAATTAAAGCTGTGTATTCTGAAATTACTTCAGTAATAGCATCATCTTTAGACATTCCGTTTTCATTAACTTTATCCCAAACTCTCTTCCAATATTCATATGCACCTATTTCAGGATATTTTTCATATCTGTCAAAATAAATTGAATCATCACCTACGTGATTGAAAACACCGTCTGAAATTAAATGTATACCTAATTGGCTTGCTGCATTAGCAAATGCAATATATACTGCATCTGAAGCTATTCTTGTTGCTTCATAGTTTAGTCCTGATTTTGGATCTCCCGGTGTATTGTATACTGGTTCACCAAACATAGGATCAAGATGCTGATAATCTGTTGCATCATATTTATGGTTAGAAGCTGCCCATGATACTGGGTTTAAGTAAATTGCTGTAACTCCAATTGATTGTAAATAAGATAGTTTCTGTTCTATACCTTTAATATCTCCGCCATAGAATTCATTTGACCATTGTCCGTCAGTTCTTGAATCAGGATAGTTATATGCCTGTTCTTGATCTAAGTGTCTTGGATTTTCAGGATAAGAATTCCAGTTGCCCCATACTTGATCAGGAGTTGGATCATTTGTTACTCCACCATCAAAATATTGTATTGGATATCTGAATATCTTTCCATCTTTGTCAACTATTCCACGGTATCCATCAATTGTTTTTGCTCTGTTGTTATTTGAATTTCCATCAAAAAATCTATCTGGGAATATTTGATATACAACTGCATTTTTCATCCAATCTGGTGTTGTATAATCTTTAGCATAAACTGTTAAATTATATCCTACCTGACCGTCTTCTGAAACAGCACCTGTTCCGCCACTTAAATTGTCATCACCATATTCATATTTCTTAGTTCCATCAATTAATATAAACTTATATGACCAAATACCAATACCAACAAATTCGCTTTTGTCTACTGTAACTTCAAAATAATCTTTTCCGTCAACTACTGTTGCAACATACATATCATATGTTTTAGATAGACCCTGACCATCTGTAAGTTCAAGTCTTGCAAATTCAACATCTCCTTGTTCCGCTGCAATACGGAATGTTGCATCTTCTGATTCTTCTCTTACTGCACCAAATGGTTTTTTATATGTAATTGAACGTGAATCAAAGTATAATTTACTTGTATTAATTTTACCGTCAAATTGGCTGTCTGATGGTACATAGTTATGTCCAAATGTTTGATTGCTAATATCTGTTAGGTCTAATGTAAATAGAACTGATGCTTGGTTATCAAGAATCTTTAATCCCAGATTTGACCCGTCTACACCATTAGTTCCATAATTTATTTTATCCCAACCATTACCTAAAACTACTTTAGCTTCATAATTACCGGCTGATATTTCTCTTTGAAGCTTATATACTGTTCCATCAAAATTGTAGTCTATAAAATATTGTCTTGCATTTGCTGGACTCCATGAACCCTCATCAAAATATGTTTGAATATTACCAACTAATCTTGGCCAAGTACTAATACTTCCTGAAGGATCATAAAATTGTAATCCTTGATCAGTAATATTTTTAATTTCATCATCTGATAATCCAGGTATGTAAATTCTATAATCTGACACATTTCCATTTGAATCCTCTTTTAAGTAGAAGTTAACTTTTGTCTTTTGACTTAAAGTAAGTTTAAAATTTCCACCCGCAGATGGTCCAATTGAAACATCCCATTTGCCATTTTGCTTAAATTTGAATTCCATATCAGTGCCTGCATCAAAAATTGCAGAATATGCAAAGAAGTTAGCACCTACATGAGTCATCTTTGCTATGTCATTATCTGAATTCCAACCTAATTCAGTACCGCCTACCTTTAGTGCTCCTGCTATTTCCCAACTGTTTAATGCTCCTGATTGACTAATTAAGGTATCAGCTTCATTAATATCACCAAAGCTAACATAGTTATGTTTTAAAGTAGGATTTTCTTTTGTCAAGTCTATTGAAAAGATAATTTTTGTATCTATTGATGTATCTAAAGTTAAGTCACCTGTACTTGAACCATAATTCTGATCAGCCCACGTATCTCCAAAAACAACTTTTGCTGCATAGCTGCCTGCAACAATATCTCTTTGCAATTTATAAACTGTTCCATCAAAATTATAATCAACAAAATATTGCTGTGCTGTCCCTGGAGACCATTCGCTTTCTCCAAATGCAGATTGGATACTTCCTACTAATCTTGGCCATTTGCTTAGATTATATGAATCAGCAGGATTATAGTATCTTAATCCAGTTGCTTCTATTGCATCAATCTCTGCACTTGTAAGTCCTGGTACATAAAATCTACAGTCATTAGTTCCATCTGGCCATTCTTTTATGTAGAAATTTACTTTACTGTCATTAGCTAAAGTGATTTGAAAATTTCCGCCTTCTGCTGGTCCAATATCATAAGCATTGTCCCATACTCCATTTTTTCTAAATTTAAATTCCATTGTTCCAGCTGGTACAATAGTAGAATATTGATAAAAACCTCCCACTAAATGTTTCATTCTAGGTGCCTGTGTTTCATCCCATGTTGCACCTGGAAAGTTGCTACCAGCAATATCCCAATAATGGTCGCTACTGCCTTGATCGACTAATGTGTCCTCTTTAGTATCATCACCAAAGCTAAATGTACTACCTTCAGCATTTACTACACTATTCATTGGCAAATATGTAACTGACAATGCCAATATAACTATTAAGCAAATACCTCTTTTTAAAGCGTCACTCATTTGATTTACATATTTCATGTAAGCTCCTCCTTATATTTATTCATAGAATTTTTTTTGTGGAATAATTATCAAAATTGAATCGTTTCACCATTTGATACATTTTCCACATGTTTCTAATTAAGATTATATTTCAAAACCTTAAAATTATCAACGTTCATTTTATTCTTTTTAACATTTTTGTTACAAGTTACCATATTTATTGTTTATTATTATGCATTTTGTACATTCATTTTCATGGATTTTCGAATTTATTTTACTTATTTTTCTTTTGAACGCTTTCCACATTAAAGTTTTATATATTTTTTAACAATTTCAAATTAGAATATCAACTAAAAGAGCACTAATTTCCAATTGATTTTCAAACAAAAAACTGCTAAACTAAATAATATAAAAAGCTTAGCAACATACTGACGGAGGAATTTATAATGTTCTTATTTAAACTATTAATATTAGTATCTATACTTTTTTTAATACATTTTTTTGCTATTGCACCAAACAGACCTAGAAGTTCTCAACGTTCCCCCTTCCTTAAATGCCATTATGCCCACAGAGGACTGTTCTCAAACACTAAATTAATTCCAGAAAACTCCTTAACCGCCTTTAATCTGGCTGTTTGTAAAGGATATGGAATTGAACTTGATGTACACTTAACTGCTGATAATCAACTAGTTGTATTCCATGACAACACTTTGGATAGAATGTGCGGAAGAAGCGGAATTATACATAAAATGACTTATGATGAACTTAAAAGCTGCCGATTATTAGAAACTAATGAAACTATACCATTATTTAAGGATGTCTTAACATTGGTTGATGGAAAAGTTCCATTATTAATTGAACTCAAATGCGAACGACTAAATACAAAAATATGTACCTATGTCAATAATGAATTATTAAATTATAAGGGACTTTATTGTATTGAATCTTTTAATCCGCTACTAATAAGATGGTACAAAAAAAACCGTCCGGATGTAATCAGAGGTCAGTTATCAGGAGGACTTATTGAACCAGTATTTAAGAGGGATTTTATTGTAAGAATACTACTAACTCATTTGTTTTTTAATTTTTTAAGCCGCCCTGATTTTGTATCCTATTCTCATTATGAAATGAATAATTTATCCCTAATAATTAATCGAAAGTTTTTTAGAGCTGCAACTTTTGCCTGGACTGTGAGAACTATTGAAGATTACGAGAAAAGTAAAGGTGCTTTTGATGCTATTATTTTTGACAGGTTCGATCCCCCTGCCCCTATTCCATTTCCAAGCAGAATTGAAGATACCCGAAAAAGAGCATAATATTATTTCCAATCTTACCATTAATTATTACTAGATATATTCTTTATTCCAATGTAAAATATATAATATAATTTTGTTCTTAAAAACTATTAATTTTTTTTACATTGGAGGTAAGATATTTATGAATAAAAAATTTATATTGATTATAATAACTATTATCTTACTTGTTGGAACTTTTACGATAAACTATTTTCAAAATGGAAAAGTTTCTGACATGTCCTATACAACCTTTCTCTCTCAAGTTGAAGCCCAAAATATTAAAGAAGTAATACTAGAAGAAAACTCCAATTATTTTAGCATTATTACAAAAGATTCTCCAACTCTTACTTATCATGTGCTTAATCCTAAAACAGATAATTTTATGGAATATTTACTTCTAAACAACATTCCTGTACGTTACGGGCAACTTTCTTCTATTACATCAACCCTACAAGCATTAATAATCCTTTCGCTTATAGGAGGTGCTTTTTATTATTTTAGGCACAAGGACAACGGAAATAATTTGATTACCAATGCCAACAAAAACAGCGTCACCCATACTAATATGACTCTTAATAATGTAGCCGGAAATGTTGAAGCTAAAGCTATGGTTCTTGATATAATCAGTTTTATTAAAGAACCTGAAAAATATTCACAAGTGGGTGCTAAAATGCCCAGAGGTGTTTTATTATATGGCCCTCCGGGAACTGGTAAAACCCTTTTAGCCAAAGCAATTGCCGGAGAAGCCGACGTTCCCTTCTACGCCATGAGCGGCTCTGACTTCGTGCAGATGTATGTAGGGGTTGGTGCCAGCAGAATACGTAATCTGTTCCAAAAAGCAAAAAAAAGTGAAAAAGCAGTTATTTTTATTGATGAAATTGACACTATAGGTAAAAAAAGAGGAAAAAGTGCTTCTGCCAGCAATGACGAAAGAGATCAAACCCTAAATGCCCTATTAACCGAAATGTCCGGATTCAAGGAAAACAATGGAATTGTTGTAATTGCAGCCACCAATCGACTGGACACTTTAGACGAAGCCCTCCTGCGTCCGGGAAGATTTGACAGACAAGTTGAAATTGGTCTTCCTGACATTAATGCAAGAACACAAATCCTTAAACTCCACGGCAAAAATAAGCCCTTATCCGACGACATCAACTTTGATTCCCTAGCTAAGTCAACTGTATGTTTTAGCGGTGCCATGTTAGAAAATCTTTTAAATGAAGCCGCCATATTTGCCGCTAATGACAATCTTAATATTATCACTTCCAACCACATAGATAAAGCCTTTTATACCGTTTTAGCCGGTGCCCAAAAACAAGATCGAAGTTATATATCCAATCTTGACAGAAAAGTCACCGCTTATCACGAAGCAGGTCACGCCTTAATTACCAAGTTACTTTTACCAGAGCAGTATATCTCCAAAGTTACCATTATACCAAGCGTAAGAGGTGCGGCCGGTTTTAACCTAACCATTCCAAAAGATTCCCTATACCAAACCAATAAGCAGATTCGTTCCAACATTCAAGTACTATTAGCAGGAAGGGCCGCCGAGGAAATTGCTTTTGGACTTGAAAACATAACCACAGGTGCCAGCAACGATATTCAAAAATCTTCTGCTCTTATTATGGACTACATTAATAAATATGGTATGGATATGGAATTAGGTCTATTTTCCAATCCCATCGATGAAGGTTTTAGTGACGACCAATTAATTGACAAATGCAGAGAACAAATGAATCTATTATATAACCAAACAAAGAATCTACTCACAAAACATATGAATTTATTAGAACTAATTACATGTGAGCTTCTTGAAAAAGAATCTCTTGATAGCAATGATATTGAGAGGATTTGTGCATAATCTTACTATAAAAATTTTTTGCCATTATGCTCTCCCAATTATACAATTATAACAATAAAACGAATCCCAGAGAAAAGGACGATTGTTTTTATCTATCTATTCTCTAGGATTCATTTTAAAAAAGAGTTTATTTAATTTACAATTATAGACATTACTATTCACAGCCTATATTAATTTCTAGTGAAAATACTTATAGGCATGTAACCTTTTTGAGTGGAATCTCAAACAGCCCGGATAAGAATTCTATGGAGTTAACCTATTAGGGCCTCTAAACAAAAACATTGCCTCTTTAATTTGAAGTCCTAATAAAAGCATTGTAAGACGATCAATACCAATTCCAAATCCACCATGAGGAGGGCAACCATATTTAAAAAACTCAAGATAAAAGCTTACATCTTCACCCAGACCTTTTTCATCAGCTTGTGCTTTTAAAATTTCATATCTATGCTCTCTTTGTGCACCTGTTGTTATTTCAACACCTCTCCATAACAAATCAAAACCAGTAAATTCTGTTGTATGTTTGCTTGTATTAGATTTTTCTGCTCTAAAAACTGGACCAATTTCGAAAATCTTTTCAAAACCAGCTGACATTGCCATCTGTTTATAAAACTGAGGACTTTGTGCTAAATAAGCAACGTTTTCAAAGTATTCTACTTTAAATACTTCTGACCCACTTTCACTAGCACTAGCAATTAATTTTGGTGTGTGTATTTCAAGAAAATTATTATCTAATAAATAATTTCTCATTGCAGAGACCATATATGTTTGTGTTTTAAAAATCAATTGATTTTGTTCAGTTCTTAAATCAATCCAACGATAATCCATTCTTTGATCTATTGATGATCTTTCCCTTGACTTATCGTTACCCTTATTATCATCTCTGTTAATTGGTAACGGGTTAGCTACTGATTCTATAACTATGCTCTTTGGTATAATTTCTTTTCCTGATAACTTAACTTGAGCATTTTCTACAACATCTCCAACAACTGTTATAACGGAATCCAAACTTAATTCATCTATAATAGAAACAAGTTCTGGAAGTCTTTCCTTCTCAACTGTAATTTGAACCTTACCTGTAATATCCTTTAATACTAAAAAAGCTATTGATTTTTTATTTCTAATCTTTTCAACATACCCTTGCACTTTAACGATACTCTCAGATTTTAAATCGATAATATATGTTCTTTCCATATTTTTAGTAATTCCTTTCGCTTCGTCAAAGACACAAATTAAATCTTTGTACCTTTGAATTTTTAAATTATTATTTCCTTATAGAGCAACAATAAATACAGGAAAAATAATGCTACAATGCTGTGAATCAGACGGGAAATCTATCTGTTCTTGAGTTTCTTCACCGTCGGTATAACCTTCAGAGCATTATTTTGTCATGCAGTCAAGGGTGGCAGATGGTGTCGAAAGTGTAAATTTTAATTACTAGAATTTAAGAGCTATAAATTTTTTATGTCAATATTTTTTCATAAGCTACTTTACACTACCCCTTGTAAGAATATCTATGTAAATATATTCCCACACAAAAAAGGGTAACTAATCAAGTAAGCGTCCTCTATAATTCTAAAAATATTATACATTCCCATTATAATTTAATACATCACAATTTGCAATCGAACAAAATATGAAATTTCTGGTTAATAACAGGCAAAATATTTTTATTAAATTCAAAAGGATACTTGATTAATCAAATATCCTGATATATAATATAATTAGAAATTAATAACGACACAATGTCGATTAATTACCAGATTAAAGGGCTATCCTGTAACTTGGAGGTAGAGGATAGCCTACTTTTTTATGATTAACTTGACTATTTCAATATTAAATCTTAATAATTCTATAAGAAATATACCAAATGTCATTAATAGATAAAAGATCTCAAATACAGTCATCTCTATCCCCCCTTCCCTTGTAAGAATATCTATGTAAATATACTCCCACACAAAAAAGGGTAACTAATCAAGTAAGCATCCTCTATAATTCTAAAAATATTATACATTCTCATTATAATTTAACACATCGCAATTTGCAATCGAACAAACTATAAAATTTTGTCAAATAAAATTGCCTAAACAACCTCTTATATATCCTTTACAAATTATCACTTTACAATACTACTTCAAGGCCAAAGAAAAAGTCCTTTCTTGCAAAGGCTTGTAAAAAACATGCTGATGGAGGGTAAGGCAAACAATTGGATATATATACACTCATATTCATTTGAAAAATTTACACAACCTAAATCAAGGACTTTTTCAGCCCACCCCTCCAAGCAAAAAGCGTCAAGTCCAAAATCAACTTGACGCCCCCAATCCTCTATTCCCTAGGAAACACCGTAATATACTCCGGTGCCTCCTCCTTCAATTTACTAAGTGCCGCCTCATCAGCAACCACCACAACATCACTATGAAGCTGTAAAACAGAAGCCGGAACATTAGGTTCAATATTCCCCACAACCATTTTGTACAATATCTCCGCTTTATCTTTCCCAGACACAACCATCAGAACCTTCTTAGCATTCATAATTGTTTTAATTCCCATTGTATACGCCCTTCTAGGAACATCTTCAATCTTCTCAAAGAATCTTACATTAGCATCAATAGTTGTTTGAGTTAATTCAACGCAATGAGTCTCTTTTTCAAATATGCCCTTTGGCTCATTAAATCCAATATGTCCGTTATGTCCAAGTCCAAGCAATTGAATATCCACTCCGCCCAATTCTTTAATAACTTGATTATATCTTTTGCATTCAGCTTCAATATCAGTATTTAATCCATTAGGTATATTGGTATTTTTCATGTCAATATTAATACTTTTAAAAAAGTTCTCATACATAAAATACGCATAACTTTGATCGGATTCTTTAGAAAGACCACAGTACTCATCCAGATTTACAGCCGAAACTTCCGAGAAATCTAAATCACCCTTTTTGTACCACTCAATTAGTTGTTTGTACGTTCCAATTGGTGATGAACCTGTTGCTAAGCCTAAAACACAATTTGGTTTTAGTATTACCTGAGCAGAGATAATATTTGCTGCCACCCTGCTCATTCCTTCATAATCCTTTGCACCTATAATTTTCATTTAGTGCATACCTCCTTTAATAAATACTTGATTTATGTTAACATTCTCATCAATGAGAATTAAATCAGCATATTTCCCAACTTCAATACTTCCAGTAAATTTATCTATACCAATTTTTTTTGCAGGATTAATTGTTGCCGCCTTTATAGCCATCTCCATTGGTATTCCAAAAGAAATACAATTCTTTACACAAACCAATATATTACTTGAAGATCCTGCAATAGTTCCATCTGCTAAAGTTGCCTTACCATTATTAAGAGTTACTTCCTGACCTCCAAGAGAATATGTTCCATCACTCATTCCTGCTGCCTGCATAGAATCACTTATCAAAATAACTCTGTCTGCTCCTGCAACCTTAAAAACAGTTCTAATTACGCTTGGATGAAGGTGTATTCCATCACATATTATTTCCATAGAAACATCACTGTCAAATGCCGCTCCTATTACTCCTGGTTCTCTGTGATTAAACGGCATCATAGCATTAAACAAATGGGTAACATTAGATGCACCTGCCTCAATTGCTTTCATTGCTGTAAAATAGTCTGCACTAGTATGGGCAATAGATATTACACAATCCTTTGAAACCTCTTTAATAAAGTCCAATCCATAAGGTTCTTCTGGTGCCATTGCAACAACTTTTATCCTGTTACCACTTGCATCAGCCAGCCTTCTATACATTTCAATATCAGAAGGAATTATATATTCTTCTGCCTGTGCACCTTTTTTTGCTTTACTCATAAATGGACCTTCTAAATAAATTCCATGTGGATATGCTACCACTTTATTTTTATTCTCAATAGTTTCCATATATTCCACAATTTTTTCCAAAATATCACTTATAATCTGTTCAGAAAAAGACATTGTGGTAAATAAAAATGAGGTAACACCCTTAGAAGCATAAAAATCACTCATTTTTTCATAATCATCTATATTGCCATCACAGGTATCAAATCCAACACACCCATGGGTATGTATATCTATAAAGCCAGGAATTAGAAACTTGCCAGTTCCATCAACAATTCTTTCATCTGTTAAATTTTTGCCAATCTCTACAATTAATTCCTCTTCTATTTTAACATCAAGCTGTTCAAATGTAAAATCTTTTTTTAATATTATTGAATTTTTAATAACCAAAACTTTCACCTCTCATTAATTTTCAATTTCTTTAGCTGCAATTGTATTACGATATTCATTAGCAGAAATTCCAAGTGTTTTCTTAAAAACTCTTGAAAAATGTGCCAAATCCACAAACCCTACAGTTTCAGCAATGTCTCCAATCCTAAGAGACGGATTTTTAAGTAATTTTTTAGCTTCATTAATTCTAACATTATTTAGAATTTCGGAAAAATTTTGTCCCATATGCCTGTTTATTAATTTACTTAAATGCCATTGACTAACATAAGTCTTTTCTGCTACATCCGAAAGAGTTATCTTTTTTGAATAATTATTTTCAATATAAGATATAGCATTTTTAACTATAAAGCTACTTGCTATATTTTCTGCCTTTTCATCATTTTCTTCATCTTTTTCCTCTGAAGGTAATATGTTCATATCTTTTAATTTATCTGTCATTGCCTTAAGTGCTTCTTCAATTTCTTCCATACTTGATGGCTTAAGTAAAAATCTTGTAACTCCAAGCCTGATAGCCTTTTGAGCATAATCAAATTCCCTGTATCCTGTTAATATACAGATCTGCATTTGAGGAAATTCAGATTTTAGACCGGCCACCATCATTAACCCATCTAACTGAGGCATATTTATATCAGAAAAAATAATATGAGGTTCATGTTCTCTAATTCTAATATCAGCTTCAACTCCATCATTTGCTGTGTCAACAATCTTGCATCCATATTTCTCCCAAGGTACCATTCTTGAAATACCTTCTACAATAATTGGCTCATCATCAATAATTATTACTTTGTACATATCCTCACTTCTTTCTAATTAGTTGTTATACTCTAAATATTTATGGCGAATACAGAAATAAATAATTATTATCATTTATCTCTGCATTCGCCACAACTACTAAATATATAAAAATTTTAACCTTTTACAGCTCCTGCTGTCAAGCCTTTTATTATGTTCTTTTGTAAAAAAATATAAACAATTAACACAGGAACAACAATTAACGTAACAGATGCTGCCATTAGTCCATAATCGGTTCCAAACTTTGAACTAATTTCACTTAAAAGGTTAGTAATTGGGAATTTAGTTCTATCTCTAATTATTATTTTTTGTGTGAACAAATCGTTATATGACCATAAGAAACAAAAAATTGCTACAGTTGCTAATGAGGATCTTGACAATGGTACAATTATCTGTGTAAATACTTTAAACACTCCGGCACCTTCCATATATGCCGCTTCTTCCATCTCTAATGGTAATCCTCTTAAAAATCCCATCATGACTATGCATGCAAAACTTAAATTACCTGCAACCTGTGGCAGTATAACACCAACTGGATTGCTTATTAAGTGCATATAGCTTATCATTTTAAATACCGGTATTATTGTTGCAAATACAGGAAACATTAAACTTCCAACTATTAATGAATTAACAATATTTCTTCCCTTAAATTTATATCTTGTCATAGCAAATGCCATCATTGTTGATAAAAGCATTACTAGTATTGTAACTGAGCCGGATATTATAAAACTGTTTTTATATGAATTAAGAATATTCTGTTTTGAAAATGCATTTGCGTAGTTATCTAATGTAGCCTTAATTGGTAATGAAAACGAATGGTTAATAACTTCATTGGATTCTTTAAATGAATTATTTACTACCCATGCAAACGGAAATATTGTTGTAGCTGCCCACAATATTAATATTAAATATATAAGAATTGGGGCGATTATGGAAATTACTTTTTTAAAACTAGAATCTTTTTTTTCTGTCATAATCTTCCCTCCTATAAGTTTTCGTCTGGTTTAATAAATTTATTAACAACTTGTGCAACTACAATACCTAATATAACTATTAGTAATGCAATTGTTGAACCATAATCTACGTTAGTGTTTATAAATGTTATTTGATACATATATGTGCCCATAAAGTGTGTTATACCTCTTGGTGCACCGTTTGGAGCAATTATCCAAGGAAGGTCAAATACTTTTAATGCACCTGTTACTGCTAAAGTTACGCAAGTTGCAATAACTCCTCTTAATAACGGTATTGTTATGCTAAATACCTGTCTAAATTTACCGCATCCATCTATTGCTGCTGCTTCGTATACATCATCTGATATATCACTAAGACCTGTAAGCATAATTACAAAATAAAATCCTATATAACTCCATAGTGTTGGTATAACTATCATGGTAAATGCTAATGTTTCTGATAACCATAATACTCTTTCAAGTCCAAATGATTCAAGAATTTGATTTAACATTCCCCCATCATATGCATAGAATAAGTTGAATAATAAACCAATTGCTGTAGCTGAAATAACGACAGGGAAAAAGAATACAGTTCTAAATATTTGCTGTCCACGTCTGATTGAGTTTACAAGAACTGCCAAGATAAATGCAAAACCAACTTGAAATGCTACTGTTAATACCATCATTTTTAATGAGTTAATTATTGCAATTCTAATATTAGTATCAGTAAATAATTTCTTATAATTATCAAGACCTATAAACTTCCAAACTTGATTTTGTTGACGAACGAATCCTGACATATCATAAAAACTGTTTTTTACATTATCTATAAATGGATAGTACAAAAAAACAATCATCATCATAAATCCAGGCAGTAAAAATATTAATAATGGCAGTTTCTTTTTGTAAAGCATTTTTACCCCACCTTTCTTTCATACACTTATATATATCTTCCTAGTATAAACGGGGGGAAAATCCCCCCGCTAAAAATTATTTATTTAGCATTAATTTTAAGAGCTTCGTTAATTAAATCTTCTGACTTAATATCTCCTACTGATAATCCAACTATTCCACCGATTAATGTAGTATAAGCTTCTTGAGAAATTCTTGCGTCAGTTGGAGCAACCATTACTGATGCTGATGCTGCATAAGCTTTACCAGAGTTACCAAGTGGAGTATCCCCACCATTTTTACCCCAGTATTTTGTGATTGATTCATCACTTGTATGTGCTAAAACAAATTTAACTGCTGCATCACGTTTATCTGGATCATCCCATGCTTTTTTAGTAATATAAAATCCTGAAGAAACTCCACCTATCATTGAGTTTGCTGGTGCTTTTGCTCCGTCTGGAACTGGGAATGGTACAACTTTAGTATTTTCTTGATCTGGAATACCTCCTAAATACCAGTGTCCATCAACTTGCATAGCCGCTTTTTTGTTTTGGAATAATTCATTTGCCTGATCATTAGTTATTGAATCTGTATCAACTGGGAATGCACCTAAATCTCTTAATTCTTTAATTAAGTCAAGACCTTTTGCCCAATCTGCTGGAGCTGTTCCTGGGATTTTTGTAAATTCATCTGGACCTGCCATATAAAGCATACCAAATTCTACCCAATAGTGAGGAACTACGTTTAATGAAACTGCAATTGGAACTATTCCATTAGCATTAAATGTTTCAATAGCTGCTTTTAATTCTGTCCAGTTAGATGGAACTTTTACACTATATTTGTCAAATAAATCTTGATTAACAAACATTCCTTCCCAGAAGCTTGTAGTTGGTACTGCATATTTTGTTCCATCTGGAGCTGATGCTTTTTCTAATAAACTTTCACTTACATTCTTTGCGTAATCTGGATATACTTTTCTGATTTCTTCGATTGATACAAACTTATTAGCTGCTAATACATCACTTGCATTTGCATCTGTAAAAAACTGAATTACGTCTGGTTCGCTACCTACTGCAAAGTCTGCTGCAATTTTAGTTTTCCATTGTTGATCTGATGAAGCTGAGTCATCTTGAATTGTAACATTAGGGTTTTCTTCCATGTATTTTGCATTAATAGCCTGATAAACTTCTGCATTAGGGTCCGTGCCTCCATGCATTGAAACTGTTGTTAATGTAATTTTTTTGTCACCGGCAGGTTTACATGCACCCAACATACTTGATACTAAAACAACTGTTAATAGTAACGCTAAAATTCTTTTCGTCTTCTTCATAATTAAATCCTCCTAATTAATTTGTTTTTAAAGTTTCCCTTAAATATTTAGTATGTTAAGACATTCTAAATATTTACTCTCTTTGAGATTTTCTAAGAATTTTTGTTTTTTTCTTTCCTCTCATTAAGTATGTGTTTATTATAACAACATTATTAACAAAAATCTTTAGATGGAGTTGACATTATTTGTTCAATCTTGCCATATTAAATTAAACAAGATTATACAATTTAGGAATTTTTTTTGCCCAATAAAAAGAGAGCTTTTAAAGCTCTCTATAGACGTATTTTTTAATTGAATCCAGCTCATCTTCAATTACCATCTCAAGGGGAATAGTAATTACTGCTGCGGTTTCTCCGCTTTCTATTGCTTTGATTGTTAGCCCATACATGTCACCATATATAAGCTTAATTCTTTCATTTACATTTCGAATTCCAAGTGTTATCCTTTTTTGCGAATTTTTATCAAATTTACTTGGATCTTGATTTAGTATATTATATATATTTCCTTCATCTTCTTTAGTCATTTCTTTTCCAGTATTACATACCATCAATTTAAAAGTATCATCTTCTTTAAATACTTTAAGCCTTATGATTCCATTTTTTACTTTTTCAACCCCATGCTTAACTGCATTTTCTAGTAGTGGTTGAAGTATAAGTTGAGGTACTTGAATCTGTAATAGTTCTTCGTCTATTTCTTTTTCAATCTCCAATCTCTGTCCAAATCTCATTGAAATTATATAAAAATATGCATCTGCACATCTTAATTCTTCTGCCAGTCTTATTAGCCTTCTATTGGTTCTATCCATACTATAGTCAAGTAATGTTCCTAATGCTTCTATCATTTTTGAAACTGTAACATCTCCTGCCATTCTTGCCTGCCAATTCATCATTTCCAATGTATTATTTAAAAAGTGTGGATTTATCTGAGATTGGAGTGCCATAATTTTTGCATCTTTTCTTGCTAATTTTTCTGTATATGCATAATCAAAGAGATTTTTTACCTCAGATGACATTTTATTAAAGGATTCTCTTAAATAAGAAAATTCTTCATTTGGCATTTCTCCGGTTATTTGTGCACCTATTTCTCCCTTTTCAAGTTCCTTTGAGGCATTTATTAATTTCCCCATAGGTTTAGTTATTTGATATGACAAAAAGTGAAGTATAATAAATAATATTGGTACAATTATTAATAATATTATAATCATAAAATATATCAGACTGTTTAGTTCGGCATATTCTATTGTATGGTCAACTACCATTGCAATAGCCAGATGGCAATCACTTGATTTTAGCTGATATAAATATCCTCCATATTTTTTGTAATTAATATTAGTAATACCAGATGCATTCACTGAATATTCGCTCTTTAGCTTTTCAATTAATGTACTGTCTGATAGATCCTCTATATTATCTGCACCATATATTAAATTTGAATCTGTATTATTAGCATATAATAGTATTTTTCTTGCTTCGCCTTCTAAAACTGCATCTGCAAACAATGTGTCCTGATCTAACTCTAATACAAGAGTTCCAAACTTGGTATAATTAGTTGTTGTGTAAAAATTCCTTATAATATATATCTTATTATTAATAATCATAACATGAACTTGGGTTGTATCTTGATTTGTTATTTTTAATGCCTCACTGTGTACTTCATTTCTGTATCCATTAATATAGATTTCACTTCCCCTTGCTGTATAAAAGAGCTTTTGTGGATCATCAGCAAAATAAAATACTGCCATCACAAATCTTTTATCACCTGAAAACCTAGATCTTAAACTACTGTTAATAGTTCTATACAGTTCTGTGCCTGTCATTTTTCCTTCTTTGTATTTCTTCCATGGATTTTCGAAAATTAAATCATAGGAAATTTTTTTTGATACATTTATGCTTTCATTTATCTTATATTCAGTAAATGTAGTAAAATTTCTCATTTCCTCTTTTATAAGTGTCTCCACCTTAACTATAATTTCATTTCTATATGAAATAGCAGTAAAAATGAATATTATACTTATTGGAACTACCCAGCACAATACAATTATAGCTATAAGACTTCTTCTAAAAGATAATTTTATTTTACTTGTACGTTCTTTTTTTAATATTTTAAACACCTTTTGTTCCTCCGAATATATTTTATATATTATTTTATCAAAAATGTTTCATTAGATCTATATTAAGTTAAGATAATTTTTGTAATATTATATTCTGAGGTTAGTTATTATTCACTCGCTAAATTAAGGTTTTTGTCCTACGGACACTCAATGTCGTCAATTTAAGGATTTTATGTTTCAATTTACAACCCAGTTAAGGTTAACCTCTTAAAATTGCTTAATTTAGATTATCGAATTATTTCAGATAAATATGAATTTATATATATCCAATTGTTTGCCTTACCCTCCTTCAGCATGTTTTTTACAAGCCTTTGCAAGCAAAGTCTTGACAAAACATA
>JAVBPB010000054.1:0-17236 GCA_031549965.1 Mobilisporobacter sp.
ACACCGGCCTCCGAAGCGTGTCTTTTTGTCCAAGACTTTGCATACCAAAGCCTTGTAAAAAACATGCTGAAGGCGGGTAAGGCAAACAATTGTATATATATACGCCTATCATCATCTAAAAAATTAATCCACTTTCTTAAAATGACTTTTCCAGTGGCCTTACTCTACATTATACCTAAATACATGCATTACATATCATTGTTTGAAGATGTTTTGTATTTTAATCAAGAGAACGGCCGATTAGGCGTTTATATTTTTTACAAGACTTGCAAAGGCTTGTAAAAAATATGCCGAGGGAGGGTAAGGCAAACAATTAAATAATTATACAACTGTATTCATCTAAAAAATTTGAAAGACTAAATCAAGAACTTTTCCAGTGCTCTCAAAACATGATAGGCTATACTGATATCAAAGTCATTTTAATCTCAAAAATCAGTTCTCATAAAATTGCAAAAAAGCTTTTATTGTATTTTCATTATCGTGAATACATCCAAATTCCCTTATAGAATGCATGGCAAGTATTGGGATTCCAACATCTACTGTAGGAATTGATGATAGACTTGACATAGCTGGACCTATTGTGGAACCGCCTATTATGTCTGAACGGTTTACGTATTTTTGATATGGAATATTTTCGCTTTTGCACATATTTATAAAGTTTGCAGCTGTTTTTGCATTTGTGCTGTATTTTTGTGCAGCAGAATATTTAATTGCTAAGCCCTTTCCCATTATTGGACGGTTGGTTATGTCATGTTTGTCTCCATAGTTTGGATGAACGGCGTGAGCACAGTCGGCTGATAATGCCATTGAGTTTGCAAAGGCTATTTGGGTTTCTTCAAAATTTAAATTTAAGGTGTGGCATATTCGTTTTAGGATGTTCGTTAGGTAAGAGGAATTGGCTCCTTCACTTGTGGCACTTCCTATTTCTTCATTGTCAAATGCTGCAAATACTTTTGTTAAGTTGACTTTTTTTGAGTTTGTTATGCTGTATAAGCCAGCGTATGTCATCCAAAGGTTGTCTAGTCTTGAGGCTGATATAAATTCATCTTCCATTCCCATTATGCATCCTTTTTCAAATTCATAGAGGAATAAGTCATAGTCGATTATTGAGGATTTTTCTATATTTAATTGACTGCTAAGAAGGTTTAGAAGATAATCCTGTTTTTCTGTATTTGGGGACGTAAAACTTAGGATTGGTAAAACATCTATTTGCTTGTTGAATTTATAGCCTTCATTTATATCTCTGTTAAAATGAATACAAAGATTTGGAATCATTAGTATTGGTTTATTTATATTAATAAATCTTTCCTTACAGATTTTGTCTTCATAAATTATGACTCTTCCAGCTATGGAAAGTGGTCTGTCAAACCATGTACTTAAAATAGTACCTCCGTAACATTCTGTATTTAATTTTACATATCCATCATTAGTTACTATGGCATCTCCTGGTTTTATTTTGAAACTTGGAGAATCTGTGTGGGTTCCGATAATGCGAAATCCTTCTTTTGATAAATCCGTTCCTAGTTCAAAGGCTATTAGTGATGAATTATTTCTTCTTAGAAAATATTTTGTGCCTTTTTTTAAATTCCACTTTTCATTTTCAAATATTTCTATATATCCTGAGCTTTTTAGTATGTCTGATGAGTTATTAACTGCATGAAATGCAGTTGGGCTTTGATTTATGAAGTCTAACAATTCTGTAGTAAGTTTTGCGTTTATCATGTTATGATATGCTCCTGTCTAAATTAATTTTATATATTTAGTACGTGAAGTAACACTTAATATATAATGCTTGGCGGATTAATGCTCTCACTAGTACACCGTTTTGTAATTTCTTGTGCACAATTCTGAGGATATTTTTCAGAGAGTGCATGTCAAAAAACGTAGGCGTAGCGGGCTACGCCGAGACTTTTTGGCATGTGCTATCTGGAAAATAGACCAGAATTTTGCATAAGAAATTACAAAATGGGGTACTAGATGTAGGTGGCAGAGTAACCTTATTCTGGCACGATGTTTTTTAAATGTTATCTACATACATTATACACTTTTTTATTTATGTGTAAAGCTATATATATGTTTAAAGTTTTCCCTCTATTGTTAAAATCTATAATGATTTTGTAATTGATATTTAACTGTAATTTAGCTATAAAATAAAATGAACATTTTAGAGGTAACTGAACAAGGACTTTTTCAGTGACCTCAAATTTTACTTGACAATTTCTTTGTACTATTGTATTATTTAATTAATACAATAGTACAAAAATAAATTAAATAAAAGAATATATCATTAACAAAAAACAGAAAGGAGATCCCCATGGAGTTTGATAAAAACATACCCATACATCTGCAATTAGTGAATGAATTTAAAAGACAAATAGTCCTAAAAGAAATAAATGGAGGCGATAAAATGAAATCAGTTCGGGAACTTGCAGAAGAAATGAACGTAAATCCCAATACAATGCAAAAAGCACTGGCATCTTTAGAAACTTTAGGTCTTGTATATACCGAAAGAACCAGTGGACGATTTGTCACAACCAATGAATCAGTTATTCAGTCAGTTAAAACTGAAATGGTAGAAGCAAAAATGAGTGAGTTTGTACTATCTCTGACAGCTTTAGGCTTTAGAGGAAACCAAATGGTGGAATTACTTGAAAAATATCTTGAAGGAGTGGACTTTAATGAATGAAATATTATCAGTAAATAATCTAAACAAATTTTATGGAAGCAAACAGGTATTAAAAAATGTAAACTTTCAAATATTTCCCGGGCAAATTGTAGGTTTACTTGGGCCAAATGGAAGTGGAAAAACTACTATTATTAAAATTATAAATGGATTTCTTACAGATTATTCGGGAAATGTTCTGGTTTGCAATAAAAAATTAGGGATAGAATCTAAAGAACATATATCCTTTATGCCTGACAACAGCTATCTAAGAGCAGATTTAAAGCTTATTAACTATATTGATTTATATAATGATATGTTTAAAGATTTTAACAGAGCTAAATCCCTAGAAATGATAAAGGCACTTAAATTAGATGAAAATGTTCTTATTAGAACCTTATCAAAGGGTATGTGCGAAAAATTTCAGCTTATACTTACAATGGCAAGAAAAGCAAACCTATATATTTTTGATGAACCAATAGCAGCCGTTGATCCTGCTTCCAGAGAATTTATATTAAATACAATTATTAAAAACTACAGTGAAGATGGTGCAATGCTATTATCTACTCATTTAATAACTGATGTTGAACACGTATTTAATAGAGCTCTCTTTATTAAAGAAGGTAATTTATATATTGACAAAGATGCTGATGAATTAAGAGAAGAAAGAAAAATGTCAATTGATCAAATTTTTAGGGAGGAATTCAGATGTTAACTAAATTAATGAAATATGATTTTATAATAAGTTATAAAAAATATATAATTATGACCCTTGTGCTTTTAGCTTCACTTGCTACTGCAATTTTTGCTGAGATAATAGATGTTAACTGGCTAAAGCAATTTTCATTTTTTATTAGTATATTGGTGATTATTGTATACTTAACATTATACATTATAGTTTCGATCATAAATGGTTATTCACAAATGAGTGGTAAAGAAAGCTATTTAACCTATATGTTCCCTGTATCACCACAAAAACTTGTATTTTCTAAAATTTTAATGGCACTTCTATGGGGATTTTATATTTTAATAACTTGTATTATCTTTTGGTTCATTTATGGAAAAATTAATGCTGATATTGCAAAACTTTTTTCTAATATTAAAGATATAATTACTAATGAATTAGGCACAAGTGTTTATTTGCTGTCTTTTTATTTAATAAGTTTTTTCATACTTCAAATATTTATTATTTGTTTTTGGATTTGCATTACTTCATTACCAACACTTAGAAATAAAAATTTAGGTCTTCCTGTTGCAATTATAGGAGGATATGTTGGTAATCAGCTTATTGGTCTTCTTTTATTTGGACTATGGATTGTTTACTGCCTAATATTTAAAAATATATTTATCTTTAATTTAGAATCTAATTCAGAACAATTTTTAGAGTTATTTAAATCTTTCCAAATTATTGGTAGCATACTTTCAATTCTTCTATGTATTGTATTTTACTATTTTTCGGTAAAAATAGTTGAAAAGAATCATACAATTTAGACTTTCATAGTGGATGCTTTGTCTTTAAAATTAAAAGGCAAAGCATCAATGGTTATTGTGTTTAATCTTCATTCTTTATTATTTCTTCAAATTGTTGCTTTCCTTCTGGAGATAGTCCATCAATTAAATAATTGCGTTTTATTTTATTTTTTTCTTCAAAATCATTTCTTAATTTTTCATTTTCTCTGTTAATTTCTTCCCATAATTCTCTTGCTGACAGTAATAAAGAGCCTGCTCCCCTTATTATTATTTGCTGCAAGCCATCTGATGTGGCCACTGTAATACGGTATTTTTTCTGATTTTCATATGAAAATCTCTCAATATATTGATCTGCTGTCTGTGACTCCTTTGTAAATACTACATGAATGTTTTGATATTCAATTATTGCTTCTTTATTACCTTGAACCCTGTAAGCATCAAAAACAACTATAATATGATTCTTTTTGATTCCTTGATAGTTGGTTAGTATATCAAGTAATTTATTTCTTGCACTGTCCATATTAGATTCTGCAAGTTCTTTTAAAACAGGCCATGAATAAATAATGTTATAGCCATCTACAAGAAGGTAATCATCTTTTACTTCTTGAGTTTTATAATGTATAGTTGTTTCATAGTAACTTTCCCTTGCCGTTTTTTGCTTTTTCCATATTGACTTTCTGCCTTGATTAGCATAGAATGTGCTATTTATAATATTATCAATTTCTTCTAGGCTAATACTTTGCTCTTGTGAGTGATGACCTTGGTTTTGAACTGTTTCTTCTACAATTTCTCTGGTTTTAAGATAACTTTCAATATGCATATGTTTTTTTACTTCGTTCCAGTTTACTAAAAATCCAGTGCCATGCTGGCAAAATACTGAGCCTGTTGGATTTTCTACATCTCTTTCAGAATCATAATCTATATTTTTTATTACTTCCTCTTGATTGTGGCATGGTTCGTACCCTTTAAGACTACAAAATAATCTACCCAGATCTTTGGTATATGCCGCTACTTCTTTTTGGTAATTTCTCATAGTAATAACAGGAGCACTTCCAACTAAAACTGCTATTTCTCCATTTGTATGGGATATTTGGCAGCTGCCATGCATTTTTTCAATATCTGTCATAGCTCTTCCAACCATTTTTTCTGGAAGCTCTAATGTAAAAGTATAATATGGCTCAAGTAATATTGAATCTGCTTCTTTTAATCCCTGACGTACACCACGGTAAACCGCTTCTCTAAAGTCTCCGCCTTGTGTATGTTTATTGTGAGCTTTTCCTGCTACCAAGGTTATCTTTATATCAGTAATTGCTGAACCAGTTAATACTCCTTTGTGAACCTTTTCCTCTAAATGGGTTAATATAAGTCTCTGCCAACTTTTTGCCAGATTATCTTCACTGCATTTTACTTCAAATGAAAGACCACTTCCTGCCTTCTTTGGTTCTAATAATAAATGCACCTCTGCATAGTGTCTTAGAGGCTCAAAATGCCCCACACCTTCCACTATATTAGCAATAGTTTCTTTGTATACTATCCTTCCTTCATCAAATGTAACCAAAACCCCAAATCTATCTAATATAATACTTTGCAGAATTTCAATCTGTATCTCTCCCATAATTTGAACTTTGATTTCTTGTAAATGCTCATCCCATATTATGTTAAGTTCTGGCTCTTCTTCCTCAATTTCATTAAGCTTTGGAATCATAACTCTTTCATCCATCCCTTCAGGAAGTATTATGGTATATGAAAGTACTGGTTCCAATACTCTCGTAATTGGAGTCTTGTCCACCCCCAGTCCTTCTCCGGGTCTTGATTTAGTTAATCCGGTTACTGTACATATAGAACCTGCTTCTACTTCATTTACAGATTGAAATTTTTCTCCTGAGTATAAGCGGATTTGATTAACTTTTTCTTCCCAGACTCCATTAGTCAGCATATCCTTAACTTTAAGCTTTCCTCCTGTAATTTTCATATGAGTAAGACGATTTCCCTGCTGGTCTCTGGTTATCTTAAATATTTTTGCTCCAAATTCTTCATTATATTGTGGTATAATTGTATATTTTTCTATACCCTTCATAAACGCCTCTATCCCCTCTAATTTTAGAGCAGAGGCAAAATAATACGGATATAATTTTCGTTCCTTAATTGCTTTCTTGATTTTTTCGCCATCAATAGTGCCTTTTTCAAGATATTCTTCCATCAAACTTTCATTACACATGGCAAGTTGATCATAAAAGTTATCATTCCATGTTTGTCCAAAGTCAACACATCTAAAGTCTAACTGTTTTTTTAACTCTTCTGTCAGTTTATTTTTATCTGTACCGCTTTGATCCATTTTATTTACTAATAAAAATACTGGAATTTGATAAATGTTTAGAAGGCTCCATAATGTTTTTGTATGACCCTGTATTCCGTCAGAACCACTAATAACTAAAATAGCGTAGTCCAGTATTTTTAACGTTCTTTCCATTTCGGCTGAAAAATCTACGTGACCCGGTGTATCCAACAAGGTTATCTGTATGTTTCCAATATCAAATATGGCTTGTTTTGAAAAAATGGTGATTCCTCTTGCTCTCTCTAATTCATAATTATCTAAATAAGCATCTTTTTTGTCTACACGACCTAATTTGTTTAATTTTCCAGTTAAGTAGAGCATGCTTTCTGATAATGTGGTCTTTCCAGCATCTACGTGGGCTAATATTCCAATTGCTAATTTTTTCATATATGTTACAAGTCCTTTTTTTGTTGTAATTTTAGAATACATCAAAAACTTGTGGGTATCAAGTGTTTTTGTGATTTTGTTGGGAGGGTACGAGGAGGTACGAGGGTGACGCTTTGCTTTTTAGTTTTTTGCCCCCAAGATGTGAATAATTAGCCTGTCAAAAAACGTAGGCGTAGTGGGCTACGCCGAGGCTTTTTGGCATGTGCTATCTGGAAAATAGACCAGCATTTTGCATAAGAAATTACAAAACGGGGTATAGTTTTATTTTTTGTTTATAAAACAAATATAATCATAAATATTGTGTAAATTAAGATTAGTATTGCTGATAATATATGCTTTGGTTTGATTGTTGGATATTTAGTTCTATATTGTCTTATATATTTATTACATTTAAAGATTTTCTGCTTTGCAATTGTTTCTGCAATTGTTGATGGTATTATTATTCCTGATATTAGTATAATATATTTTAAAAGTTCTGGATTTTTAACGGTTGGTTCCTTTTGCTTTTCTTCAGGCTTAGTTTGCTGTGGGTAATGTTTTGTTATTTTTTTTATATATTTTTCTAAGATTATAATTTTATCTTTGCTACTGCTTTCAGTTTTTATTTCTGTTGTAATTTCTATATCTGTTATTTCTAAATTTGGCGATATTGAAGGCTCAATAGATGTTATTGTATTGTTAGGTTCTTGTGTAGGTGATTCTGTTGTAAGAATTAACGATGGCTCTGTTTTAGGTTCTATCGTAGGTTCTATTTTTGGCTTTGTATTTGGTTCTGTCTTTTGGTTCTTTGTTGGTTTTGTTGTTGGCTCTGTTTTTTGGTTCTTTGTTGGTTTTGTTGTTGGCTCTGTTTTTTGCTTCTTCGTTGGTTTTGTTGTTGGCTCTGTTTTTTGCTTCTTCGTTGGCTTTGTTGTTGGCTCTGTTTTTTTGCTCTCTGTCGACTTTGTTGTTGGTTCTGTTTTAGGATTCTCTGTTGGTTTTGTTGTTGGTTCTGTTTTAGAATTCTCTGTCGGCTTTATTGTTTGTTCTGTTTTAGGGTTTTCTGTTGATTTTGTTGTTGGTTCTGTTATTTGATTTTCGGTCGTAGAAGGTATAATTGGATTTGTTAAATCACTTTCTTTTGTAGTAGTTGGTTGGGTGCTAGGATCATTGTTAGAGTTTGTATTACTTGAAGTGGTTGTACTGGTTGTCTCTATGTTTGTATTTTCTTGGGTAGTTACTTGAGTTGTAGTTACTTGAGTTGTATTTTCTTGAGTAGGTTGATTTGTTGTTTCAGTACTTGGCTCAGTTGTAGCAATTTTATGTGGTACTGTTACTGTAACAATGTTTGTAATATTGTTAATAGTAATAGAATTTATAGTGTTTTGAGGAAGGTCATAATTTGAAGGTGGTTTTTTTTCTTCAATTGAGTAGTTTCCAAAGTATACTCCGCTTAAAGTAGCAAATCCATCAGTATCAGTTGTTAATCTGTCTAAAACATTATTTTGACTATCCGAAATCCAAAAAACAGCACCTGAAAGTGGGTTATTAGTTTGGTTGTCTATAACCTTAATTAAAATTTTGCCCTTTGAAGTTACAGTAACTTGATTGGAGGTTATAGTATTACCGTTAAAATTCATAGATACTTTATTGGGAATAGTATAGTTTGTATAACTGGTTAAATCAGCATCATTTTCAATTTTGGATTTTATAAACAATGTAATTGATTTACTTGCATATAATCCATAATTAAATTTATTATTAAGAGAAAAGCTTACAACCTTGTTATTATTGTCAATGAAAATTGTGCCCTGGGAAGTAATATTATTATCGTTTTCATCTAAAACATAGACATCTTCAATAGTCAAAATGGATTCCAATTGATCTGTTATAGTTATATTTTTATAGCCACTGGTATCTGATTTTAAAGTGAGTGTATTTGCAAATATAAATTCTTCATCTGATAAATCCATAATTAATTCATCTGATAAATTATCTGCTTGTTTTCCCACAAATGCTTCAATTGAAGGAATAGTTACACCATTAGCAGTTCCTCCATAAAAAATATTCAATAGGCTACATTGATATCTAATGGGTGTTGCATCGGCAGAAGTAATTGTAGTATTACTTCCAAAGCTAAGCTGTGTATCATCCGTTATCTGAGTTTGATAGACAATTAGAATAGGTTTGTCAAAATATCTGTAAGATACATCTATAATATTATCTATAATTGAAATTGTCATTTTTGAAGTAATATCAACAGCATTACCTGTAACATTATAGTTTGCATCTATTCCATCAAATTGTATAACCATAATACTGCCATCTACATACTTATGACCTGATTGTAACTCATCAACCACATTAAGGTTTTGCAATATACTATATGACTGACTTATATTGGCAGCAATATACCAATCAATTTTAGTAAAAGTATTGTCAGTCCACTCTCCCCATTTTTGATAAAAATAGCCAGAATTAGGTGGCCAAGTTATAGCTTTTGTAACAGTAATATTTATAGAATTATTTATAGAAAATACAAAATCTACATCATTAGTACCAATATTGGAACTAAGATTTAGTTTAGCATCAATCCATATTGTCCCTGTAACATTACTCTTTCCATTTACATAATCATTAAATGAAACTGTTAATACGCCTTGACTAATAGTAGCCGCCCCAGCAGTTACATTATTATTGTCCTTAATATTAAAAGTAACTCCTTCTTTTACTATAAGTTCGCTTGGCAAATCTATAATTAAATAATCACCTGATAAAATTGATACATCTTTTTCAGACCATGATATATTAACCTTGACATAATCCCAATCATTTATAGGTGCATCAGAATTATCATATCTGCTAATTGTAATAGAATCAACTATTGAATCTGTTGATTGTGCCTTTGAATTTAATTCTTCAAAATTACTATAAAGAAATACATTTATAAAAACAAAAATTAAAATTAAAATTAAAACAAAATATCTAAAATATTTACCTTTATACATATAAATCACTCCTAAAATCAGAATAATAAGTTATATTATCCTTTAAGCTAAAAGTAGTTTTAAAATAGCTTTGTAAGTTAAGATATTAATACTTATTATAATAATATATTCAAACTGAGTAATTATGTGATTTATACATAAACATCAACACACGCATTATATTACGATCTTAAAATTATCTAAATCTAACGCAAAAGAACCCTATAAAAATGGGAGGACTGAAAATGGAGGTCACTGAAATCTTGAAAGACTAATTCAAGGCTTTTCAGTGACCCCTAATTAAGCATGGGATATACTAGTAAACTCTGATATTTCTCTATTAATGGTACATAAATCATTCACCGATAAATCATGCAAATTCTTATGTCCCGTAATTCTGGCAAATGTTTTAAGCTCTTCCAAAGAGCAATTAAGAAAATTGCCAACTCTTTGTGCTGACGCATCTACCTTTAATCTGCTTCTAAGCTCTGGATCCTGTGTTGCTACTCCCACAGGACAAGTTCCATCCCCGCAAATACGATACTGCTGACATGCCGCAGCAATTAATGCAGAACTTGCAATAGCCACAGCATCCGCTCCCATGGCAATAGCCTTTGCAAAATCAGAAGAAACTCTAAGACCTCCTGTAATTACTAGTGAAATGTCTGATTTTACACTATCTAAGTATTTTCTGGCTCTTGAAAGAGCGTAGATGGTTGGTACACTTGAAGCATCACGTAAAAGCTTAGGGCTGGCTCCGGTAGCACCACCTCTTCCGTCTATAGTTATAAAATCAGGCCCTGCAAATACACAATATTCTAAATCTTTTTCAATTTTACCTGCTGCAATTTTAATTCCAATTGGTCTTCCGTCAGATTCACGTCTAAGCTTATCAACCAAATCTTTTAAATTTTCCTTGGTTTCAATTCCAGGAAATTTAGAAGGACTAATTATATCTTCACCAATAGGTTTATTTCTAATTTTTGCGATTTCGTTCGTTACTTTGTTTCCTGGCAAATGTCCTCCCATACCAGGTTTGGTACCCTGACCTATTTTAATCTCGATGGCATCTACATTTCTTAGATTTTCCATTGTTACACTATATAGATTAGGAACATATTCAAAAATATAGCGTGATGACGCTTCCATCTCTTCTGGTAAAATTCCACCTTCACCGCTACACATAGCAGAGCCAGCCATGGAGCTTCCCATAGCTAAAGAAATTTTTACTTCCTTAGATAAGGCTCCAAAAGACATATGGGATATATATACAGGATTTTTTAAAATCATTGGACGTTTGGCATTTTTTCCAATTACTGTGGTGGTTTCCACAAAGTCATCTTCATTAAGTGGTGGTGGATTTAATTGAGCTCCTAATATTAAGATATCATCCCAATTTGGCATAGGCATTGTAGTTCCCATTGCTGCTATAATAGGCTTTCCCGTTACTGCCATTTTATGTATCTCTTCCATGTATCGACAATTTTCATCATGTCTAATAAATTGTTTTGGATAAGATAAATCCATAGTATTATCTTCTTTAGCTTCTTTTATTTCTTTAGCCTCTACACTTTCAGGACTGGTTTGAAATTCTAATATCTTTTCTTCTTTTTCATCTTGTTGCATATTAAAGTTCTCAGTTGATTGCTTGCATACAGGACACACATCCAATTCACTAAAACTCTTTCCTTCTGCTTCTTCGTCAAACACATAGCCACAAACCCTGCATTTATATTTTTCCATATTATATCTTCCCTTCTTAATTTGTGTTAATTATTGTAAATTATCTATAATTAATGCTGTAAAAGGCTTAACTTTTAATCCTCCACCAAAATCAACCTTTTGACCAGTTAAAAGATCTATACCACATCCTGCGTTTGCATTAAAATGTGCAGTAAATTCATTTTCATCAATATTAATCACAATCATTATTCTTTTTCCCTCTACGCTTCTCTCAAAAATATATTGCTGGTTTGTTAATAGAAGTTGTGTATAATTTCCATGAGTTAAACATTTACTCTCTTTGTGTATTTGTGAAAGCTTGGATAAATAATCAGTTAACTCATTCCATATAGGTTTATCAGTTTTTGGCCTTAAATCATTATCACCATTTTTTTTATCTCCTTCCATTCCCCATTCACTGCCATAATAAACACAAGGTATTCCTGGCATTGTAAATAATAAAGCATATATAAGTGGAAGGTGTCTTGAATCTTTTAACATAGTAGCAATACGTGTAACATCATGATTATCAACAAAGTTAAATAAATGTCTTCCTTTATAAAGTGTCCATTCTTCTTTACCAAACTGGCGGTTTAGAGAATGTCCAATTTCAAATAAATTCTTTTCATTAAAACTTGAGTATAGTCCTTTATAGCATTCATAGTTAGTTACACTGTCTAAGTTGCCTCCATCCATTAGTTGGCGATAATCTCCATGAAGAGTTTCTCCCATAATCCAAAAATCCTCTCTTTTACTTCGGCAAACATTACTTAATTCTCGTAAAAAATCATGACTTAATGAATAAGCAACATCAAGTCTTAACCCATCAATATTGAATTCATCTATCCACATAGACACAGCTTCAAAAATATGTTTTCTGACTTCATGGTTATTTAAATTAAGTTTTACTAATTCATAATGTCCTTCCCATCCATCATACCAAAAGCCATCATTATAATTACTGTTTCCAGAAAAGTTAACAAAAAACCAGTTTACGTATTTACTTTGTTCCCTATTAACACATACGTCACGAAATGCCCAAAAGTCACGTCCAACATGGTTAAATACTCCATCAAGTACAACCTTTATATCTGATTCATGATATTCCTTTATAAGATTTATAAATTCTTCATTTGTGCCAAGTCTTCCATCAATTTTAAAAAAGTCTTTTGTATCATACCCATGATGGGAAGATTCAAAGACAGGACAAAAATATACCCCATTAACACCTAATTTTACTAAATGTTCCTTCCAATCTTTAAGTTGCAATAAACGTAAGTTTTCTTTCTCCAAAAAATCGTTATCTGGTTCTGCTCCCAGCATACCCAAAGGATAAATTTGATAAAATACTGCTTTTTCTGCCCAATTCATAATGTTGTTCCTCCATTAATATATTTTAATTTATTTAAACTTATACTTAAAAAAGTGGTACACTAAAGGCTGTGTAAATCCGTCGTTAAACAGGTTTAAAACTCACCTTTATTATACCACTTTATACTTATTTGTAACTACCAATTTTTCAATTTTCTTTAATTGTAACTATATTAGCCAGAGTATTATCTAGTGTTGTGAATACTTTCACTATATCTTTTTCAAATATTTCTGCAATCCTCAATGCATCTTTTGACTGTATGGCACTACTTAGGTTGTTTGCTACACTTGATAAATATTCAGCTGATATCACAACTTCTGATTCATTAATTAAATCTAATGTATGATTTAAGACATTGAATTCCCAATTAATTCCATCTGTAAGTAAGTTTAGATATTCATTACTATCATCTTTTAGCTCTTCTCTGAGTTCCTTTATCATATCAATTATTGCTTTAGTTAATTTTTTATTATAGCTATATAACTCTGATAATGCTTCTAACTGCTGTTGTTTATAGTCTAATTCAGGCATATTAGTTTATTACCTCAAATCAGGTAATTTCCTCCTTTCTTCATTTGACCAAATCGCTACTAATTTTACTGTAAATAGTAACAATAAAATATCATTATGTATAAAGATATCGGCATTATGTTATTAAAAGATTATATATTTTTCATATTTTATCACATAATTAGTAAGTTAGTATCGGTTTTCTTTAGCATATTCAGATATTGTTTTGCCTTCTAATCTTTTAAATAGCCTACTAAAATAATTAGGATCATTATATCCTACTTCAAAACAAATCTCTTTTATGGTTTTATTAGTGGTTTTCATTAATTCTTTTGCTTTATTAATTCTTACATTAGTTAGCCATTCAATAAATTTGCAACCCGTCTCTTCTTTAAATATTTTACTTAAATATTGTGGTGTAATTGATACATTTTCTGCAATTTGATCTAATGTTATTCCTTCATAATAGTATTCGCTCATATATTTTGTAACATCGCTAATTATTTTAGAGCTCTTGCTGACTTTAGTTATATTAAACCTGGTAATTATATGTTCTATCCTGTCATATGCAAGTGTTTCTAATTCATTGATATTTGAATTTAATATTTCATCAATGTAATTATAATATGATATCTTATTATCTTCTTTAATTCCAAGATTGTGTGCTTTGTAATAAGTTAAAACCAATACTTCTATCATCTTATTTCTTCTGTATAATTCATCACAATGTTTAATTAACTCACTCAAATCATCTAATAATTTCATAGAAGACTCATTTGTATCGTTTCCTATACTTTCCAAAAATTCATTCTCAATTGTCAATACTGCTTGTTCTATACTCTCTTTATCCCCTGTTATTTGTACTTCCTTCATGTTTTGGTTAAAAATACTATTAGGATTTTCTTGTACAAATTTCTTTTCTTCATAATCCTTATTGTACATTGTATTCACCTCACATTTTATTTTATATCATGTATTGAAAAAAATGCACGTCTATATAATGCCCAAATTTAAAACCTATTTCTTTCATAGTTCCTATGCATTCAAATCCTATTTTCTTATGTAATTCAATACTGGCATCATTACTTTGAGTTATTTTAGAGATTATTGAGTGTAAATCTCCTCTTTTCTTAGCATGTCTTATTAATTCTTCCATTAAATATTTGCCTACCCCTTGGCGTCTATACTTATGATCAACATATACTGTTAATTCAACTGATTGTTCATATGCTTGCTTTTCATACAATTTCGTTAAGGCTGCCCATCCTATTACCTTTCCATCTTTTTCAGCAACGTAAACAGGATATTTATCATTATGTTCCGCAAACCAATTCATTCTGTCCTCAATTGATTTTGGCTCCAAATCAAATGTAGCAACTGTATTAATAATTGAATAGTTGTATATTGCCGTAATTCCAACAATATCTTTCAACCCTGCTTTTCTAATTTGCATAATTAACCTCCTTCCTCAGTTTTACAAACATGCATATTACTAATTATACCATCTTTTCACAAACTAAAAAAGACTTTTTAATTTTTTTTTGCATTTTTAATCAAACAATTTAAAAATTCTATACATTGTGACACAAAATTGTCATTAATTTATGGTAATATTGGTTAATAAAGTAAACATTTATTACTATAAAGGAGGTTCGCTATGATCAATTGTATAAAATATTTATGTATATTTTTAGTAGTTAGTTTACTAGGTTCTAATATTTCCCCCACTATAATTAAAATTGACCCAAATCAAAACTCCAATGAGGTTGTGGTTATCACAAAAGAAGATGCTGATATTGTTAATATAACGAATTTTATTAATCAACTTAAGTTTGACCTGACAATTAAATCAAGTAGTAGCAATTGCTTTCTTATTGAGTTAAACCCAAATGTAAATTATGAAAAGCTTAAAAAAGAATTGTTATCCAATGACGGCATTTTAGTTGTACAACCTAATTACTCATATTCTTTAGATGCTAACATCAATGATCCTTACTTTTCCCTTCAATGGGCTTTGCAATCAGATAGTTACAACGATATTGATGTTGATGCAAAGGAAGCATGGGATTATTATGACCAAAATATCACATCCAAAAGACAGGTTATAGTTGCCATTTTAGATACCGGAGTCGATTATCAACATCCAGATTTGGCAGCTAATATGTGGAAAAATCCTTATGAAATACCTAATAACTTAATTGATGACGATAACAATGGCTATGTTGATGATATTTATGGTTGGGACTTTTACAATGGCGATAGTTCTGTATGTCATTACAATAATACCGCAACTGAAATAAAGCCAGACCTGCATGATAATGATATGCATGGTACCCACTGTGCCGGCATAATTGCTGGAGCTGTCAATAATAAAGTTGGAATTACAGGACTTGCAAGCAACATAGATGTAAAAATCATGTCGGTTAAAATGGCTGGGGGTTCTGAAAGTGATGGCACAACCTATGCTGCCATTCTTGGCATTCAATATGCAGATAGTATGGGTGCGGACATTTGCAATATGAGTTGGGAAAGTAATTATTATGATGAAGCCTTAGAACAGGTGATGAAAAATTCCAAAATGTTATTTGTAGCTGCTGCCGGAAATCACAGCCAAGACCTTAACGAAAGCCCTGTATATCCTGCATGTTTTGAACTTAATAATTTAATTACCGTAGGTTCTGTTGATGAATCAGGCGAATTTTCCCACTTCTCTAATTACGGAAAAAAGTACGTTCATGTGGCTGCCCCTGGCGAAAACATTCTAAGTACTATCGTAAACGATTATAAAACCTTAAGCGGAACATCAATGGCCACCCCTTTTGTTTCAGCTATTGCTGCCATGCTTTATTCAACATCAGACGGCTTATATGCCTCCTCTGTTAAAGATGTTATTTTAAGAAGTAGCAAACAATTACCTTCATTAGAAGACAAAGTTATGACTTATGGATTAGTAAGTGCCTATAAATCTTTACAAAATTCAAGGGAACTTAACTCTGACATGCAAGCACCTAATATTATACTATCATACAGTGTGATTTCTAACCATATTTCAATTAATTCCAAAATTGAGGACAAAGGAAATTCTGGTCTGCGTATCTTAAAATGGGAAAAAGGAAACAAATCCCTAGATTATTTCAAAAAAGAATATGCCGGAAATACTTTATACAACTCTACCTCTGTCTTTGAAACCATTCCTGGTACATACACCTTTTACGCCTGTGATTATTCAGGCAATGAAACTGTAACTGTAATTGATGCTTTAATTATTCCTTCAACAAAAATTACACTTAATAAAACAAAAGCAACCCTAAAAGTTGGTAAAACTATGACTTTAATTCCTACTATAACACCAAAAAAATCAACTGATAAAATAACCTTTACATCTTCAAACAAAAACATTGCAACTGTAAATTCCAGTGGTAAAATTACTGCTAAAAAGGCTGGAACAGCTAAGATTACTGCTAAGACTACTAGTGGTAAGAAATTCTCTTGTAGTTTGACTGTTAAATAGACGGACGCACAATGTCGTCAACTTAAGGATTTTATGTTTCAATTTACAACCTAGTTAAGGTTAACCTCTTAAAATTGCTTAATTTAGATTATCGAATTATTTCAGATAAATATGAATTTATATATATCCAATTGTGCAGACCGGCCGACGAAGCGTTTATGTTTTGTCAAGACTTTGCTTGCAAAGGCATGTACACAACATGCTGACGGAGTGTAAGGCAAACAATTGGATATATATAAATTCATATTTATCTGAAATAATTCGATAATCTAAATTAAGCAATTTTAAGAGGTTAACCTTAACT
>JAVBPB010000103.1:0-18917 GCA_031549965.1 Mobilisporobacter sp.
AGCATTAATATATAGTGTAATTCAAACAGCAATTGCAAATGGATTAAAACCTTTTTATTATTTAGAGTATATATTTGAGCAAATACAAGTAATACCAAAGCTTCAGTACAAAGATTTGCTACCATGGTCAGAAAAAATACCAGAAAAATGTAAAAATCCAAAGGCATCACAGGAACAGTAAATTTAGTATACTGTATGTGATGCCTTTTTACTATGCGTTCTTAAGTTGACGCTTACAAATAAGTTAAATTTTCGTTTCTGCAAAACATCAAAAAATCATTCTGATTAATTAAATTAAAATCCGAAATTGCACGTATTTGTGATTTTTTCATAATAACGCACCTCCCTAAAAAGAGAAATAACCGTATTATCTATCTTCATTATACATTAAAAAAAGGAAAAATAATCGCCAATCAATCGATTTTAGTGTAAAATAAATTGATTTGCTTAAGTTAATGACATTGAGTAAAATCAAGTGTTTTTCCAAACTTCCTGCCGCTTTATTTTTTGCTTTACACCAGGTGCTTTTATTATATTTTCAAAATCAGCTAACGTAATATCCATTGTGCTTTCTCCAGTAGATGCATCTGGCCAAGTAATACTTCCTTTTTCTAATCTTTTAAAATGTACCCAAAATCCATTATCCTCCCAAACCAATAATTTAATGCAATTTCTTTGATTATTACAGAAAGCAAATATAATTTTGTGGGTTGGATCTAGTTGGAAGTTATGCTGTACAATTTCGCATAAACCATTTATATTTTTACGCATGTCAGTTTTTCCACATGCTAAATACACCTTAAAATCTTGATAATTAAACATTTATTGAATTCACCGCCTTAATCACCTCTGTCAGAAGAGTGATTGAAGTGGTATTTGAAATATGTATTTTACATGCTCCAATTTCAAGTAAAATATCTACTGATTCTACATTTACAGGATTCTGATTCTTATTTTCTTTATTGTAAGCATTGGAATTATCCTTAAGAGATATAAATTTAACAGTTTTATGCTCCTGCTCATAAATTTTTAACCACTTATAAAAAGTAGAAGAGGAAATTTTATTTTCTTTGCACCAAGTTGTTTTACTTTTTTGACTGGCTAAAAACTCATGTATCAGAGCTTCTTTTTCAGATTTTGTCTTAGTACGTATTGTCTCCATATATGCTACCTCCATATTTATTTAAAGATAGTATAGTACAAATGGTACATAAGTTATAGGCGTGCTTGAGTTGACGGTTACATAACACCTATCATCTTCTGCTAGAATTACTGTATCTACGTGGTTTAAAGCATTAGACATCAACAGAATATATTTCAGATGGATTTCGAAAAAAGAAACACTATTAACTTAAGTGTTTCTTTTCACAGCCTTACAACTAATTAATTTAACTAATCAAAATACGATGTATCTATCTTATAAATCTTAATACTTTGTTCGCAAACCACCCCGACCTCATACTTAACCATAAGTTTTGTTAGCATTTTACCGTCAATCAATTTTATGTTCTTTTGCTGCTGAGTCACAACATATTGTATACACTCTTTAGTAAAACCTGAAGTTGTAATAAATACACCTTTCTGTATATTTTGCATTGCACCAACAAAAGCTTGCAATTCTGGTCGACCAACTTTATTTTTAGAGCCATATCTTTTTGCTTGAAGATATATTAAATCTAAGCCTAATTTATCTTCATTTATTATTCCATCAATTCCACTATCATGCGAACCGCCCACAACAACCCCAGAATAATCATCATATCCATATCCCATTTTTAATAATAGTTCTACCACAAGATTTTCAAAAAAAGATGGTGTCCTATTCAGTATATTATCCAACATTAAGGAATATATTCCATTAAGATGTTCCTCATAAAAATCTTGGATCTTTTCTTCGGGTAATCTTTCATTATCTGCATCTTTCTTTTTATTTTCTAATTGCTCTGTATTCCCTTTTTCCGTCAACAGAAGTGCATATACAGGCTTTTTTTCAATATAAGAAGCAATTTTAAAATATTTGATTGGATTAGCGGTTGGAAAATCCAGACCATAACAATGCCTTCTAATTATACCATTAACAACATACTGCGGCTTTTTTGCTGGAAAATCATATAAATTTCTTTTTACTATTTCTTCATATGATCTTTTACTTGTTAAACCATTTGGATATTCACTTAATACCTCTTTTAGTGCATCAACAATAGTCATATTTTATCTCCATTCAATATTTAAAAAACTAATCCTCTTGCCACAGTTAACAGTTCTTCAAAATTTATTTTAAATTCTTCAATACTTGTATCTTTACCCCAGCTAATTCTAATTGCATTTTCAATCTGTTCCTGTTTTATTCCCATTGCGGATAATACAAAACTCGGAGCATATTCTTGTGAATTACAAGCTGAACCGTTAGAAACTCCACAGTAATGTTTGGTAGACAGCATAAGTGCTTCAGATGACACATGCGTAAGACTTACGTTCAATGTGTTAGGAATAATATAAACTAATTCCCCATTGATTTTGTAATCCAATCCAGACTGTTCAAGCAAACTGAGTGCAATTTTTCTGATTTCAGTATATTTTAACATGTTTTCACAGTGTTCTTCCATAGCTAATCTGCATGCCTCACCCATACCGGCTACCAATGCAACTGGTACTGTGCCTGGTCTAATTCCATGCTCTTGTCCTCCGCCAAACATTATCCCCTTAATTGGTGGTAATTTGTATCTTCTCTTTTTTAAAACCAAGGCTCCTATTCCTTGAGGACCATATAATTTATGCGCGCTAAAAGAAAGCATATCGTATTTTAAATTTCTTAGTTCCTCTATTAATTTTCCACAGCTTTGTGTTGCATCAATATGAAAATATATCCCTAGTTCTGCAAGTCTTTCACCAATTTCTTTTACTGGCTGAATTACACCAGTTTCATTATTAACATGCATGATGCTAACCAGCAGAGTATCATCTCTTATCTTGTTTATTATATCGTCATATAAAACTCTTCCACTCAAATCTGGCGAAACATATTCTACCTCAAACCCTTCATTTGCAAGATATTTTGCTGATTGAAGAACTGCTTTATGTTCAATTGACGAAGTAATAATATGCTTTTTCCCATTTTCAACTCCATAATCCTTAAGTCCTCTGACAGCAATATTATTACTCTCTGTTGCACCACTTGTGAAAAAGACTTCATCTTTTTTTATATCCAGCATCTCTGCTACTTTTTGCCTTGCTTCTTCTACAATCCTTCTTGCACTATCACCATAATCATGCGTTCTGCTATCAGCGTTGCCATAGTTATTTCTATAAACATCAACCATTACTTCAAGTACTCTCTCATCAATTGGTGATGTCGCATTATAATCTAAGTAAATTCCCATGATTACTCCTTAATTGCTAAATCTAACAAATCATCAATGTTTTTTAAAAAATTTGTTCCACTTAGATAGGAGATACCTCTTTCCAAATGCAACTTAAAATATTTCGATAATGTATCTTCATCAATAGATAAATTTTTATCTCGACACCATTCAATTATTAATGCTTCATATAAATCACTATATTCTCCACCAAATGTATACCACGACATTTCTACATTACTATCCGAATTAATAGTTATGTCTGTTGGAACAGTATTTTCACCTAACGAATAACAAAACGCCCATCTACACAAAACATTCCAATTCTTTATTCCGGTTTTTCCCTTTAGTCTTGAAAGTTTTTCTTTCCCCTGACTAGATAATTTTATTTGTTTTACGATCATATCATTCCCTCCACAAAATAACCCGAATGAATCGATGTAGATTTACTATCGTCATTGTATTCAAGTGTGAACTCATCACCAACATCATCCTTCATCATTTCATAATATCGTCTATCTATTTCCGAGTCAGTTGATAAAATAATCGTCTGATCACTTGCATTAGGAAAATATGTGCTAATAATAGTCGTTCGATGGCTTGAATCTAGACGTGACAGCGGAGTATCTACAATAACAGGCAACTTCTTTTTGGAACATATCGCTAATGCCCACAATAATGAAATCACCATAAGCTGTTTTTCTCCTGCTGATAATGATGCTTTTGGTACTTCGTCTCCGTCAGTGCTCAAATAAATTATATCTAAAGTTACTGGATCCATGATAATTTTATCTATCAAGTTTTTCTTGTTCGCCAATTTTTTATAACATTGGGTCATAGTTTCAGCAACAACACCTGTTTTCTGCTTTTGTAATCTGATTTTATATTCGTCCAAAATATCAGTGGCAATTCTTGTGTATTTTAATATTCGATCACTATCATCATTAAGCTCAACCTTTTTAAGATAAGCTTCTATTCGCTTTGTGAATTCTGAATTTGCTGTAATAGCCTGTCCATTAAGTGTGCTTCTATTATTTAGCGCCGTATTCATTTCAACTTCAAGTTCTATAAGCTCCTGCTCTAAGGTTTTTATTCTCTTATATATTCTTGTTATTGCCTTTTCATCAATATCAACTGACAAATAACTGTCTATTTGGTCTGCTTCCTCTCTGTTTTTTTCCATAGATGTTTTATGCTGTTTTACTTCCTTAAATTTATTCTCAAGTCGACTATTCAACAAAGTATTTAATTGGTATAAAGAAGTATCCGGCAGATTGAATATCATTTCAGTTTTATCTTTATCAGATTGAGATTCCATATATGTGACAAATGCTTTTGCTCCATCTAATGCAACCTTATTATTCTGTGCAAATCCAGATAACATATCTTGCATCTTAGATATAGCTAATTGCATCACCTTTTTCTCATGTTCAGTTATAGCCTGCTTGTGAATTCTTTGCAAAATATTTTTCACTAAAAATAAAGGCAACTCGGAAGCTGCATCATTGATTAGTGTTTCTTTATTCTGCTCAATCCTTGAAGTTAGTAATGCTCTCTTATTAAATAACTCTTGTCTTTGTGCAACTATATCTCCACCTTTGGCAACATACTCCAAATTAGCTTGTTCAAGTTTCCTTTTTGTATCATCAATTTTTTTCTCTAAATCTAGAATTTTCTCATCTGCTGCTACAAGCGTAGCCGATGTAATATCTCGCTTTTCACGTAAAATTTCTATTTCTTTTAGTTCTAAATTGCTTTGATTATTTTTTGTAATTCTAGAAATGATTCTATTGATATCTCCTTCTAACATATCTAATACTGAGATTCCAAGTAAGGCTTTAATAGACTCTTTCATATGAGAATTTGTATTTTCTACTGCTAGTTCCGCTATTTTTTCACCATCAAAAAAGAAGAAGTTTGACAATCCACTCGGTAAAATATTTTCAATAAACATTGACCAATTTTCTGTTAAAAAATTATTCAATTCTCCTTCTTTGTATACTTGAATCTTTTCTGCTGTTCTTTTTCCACTTGCTGACCATTCTCTACAAACCCTATAAGACTCTTTTACAGTAGTATCCATTACAAAATGAAGTTCAACGTATGAAGTTAATGTTTCATCTGACTTATTAACAAAAGCCCGTAAATACTGACCATATGATTTATACTTGCTTTCATTATACGCAAAAGAATTTGCACCATATAAAGCAAGCAATACAGCTTCTAAAAAGGTTGTTTTTCCTCTACCATTTAAACCGCCAATTAAAACGACTGGTTTATCTGATTTAAATTCAAATATATTTGTTCCTGCATATACTCCAAAATTATGCAAAATTAGTTTCCTAATTATCATGTGTTATCAGCCTCTTCTGGTACATCTTCAAATTCCTCACCCTCATTATAAACATGGACAAAGAATTTTTCGTTATATTTTCCACCCAGATCTTTCTTACGTTCTAATTGTTCTCTATAATACTGGGTTGCATCTGGTTCATTCTGATAAAAAGTGTTTTTTATACACTTTTCCAATGAGTCCAAAATACCCTTTCTTTGATTCATGCTATTTGCATGATTTTCTGTATCAATCAATGTATACAGCATCTCAAAAGCAAGTTCTTCTTCCTTATGTAACTCTATACATACATCCTTTAAAATATCCCATTCGTCTTTTCCAAAGGTTTCACTTCTAAACCAATCCGGATCATCAAATGGCATCCCCATTGCTTCTTCGTATATTCTCGGAAGAGAATCATCAAATTCATGCTTTTCATTAACCCATATTCTTCTGATATTTCTAAGTTCAGGAATGGTTATTAACTCCAAATGTTCAAATTCTTCTGGTCCGCTTTTATTAATTTCTACCTGCATTAATAACAGTTTTTTTAACCATTGCTCCCGGATATCCTTTTTATATGGACCATGATGTAACTGTTCATAACTTCCTTGCAAATAGCCACCCATTTTTCTGAAACTTCTTCTTCCTCTGTCGTTTTCTTCATCTCCAAATTCATTTCTAAATTCCAACAAAGGTGTCATCCACGCTTTTTCATCATCATTAGCTATCATTGCCTCCATGGATTTGTCCTTTTCAACCATTGTGCATACCCAACAACCAAATCTACTTTTACCACAGCTAGGAAGATTTTTTTCTACCATCATTGGGCACTCGCCATCAGCTGTTGCTCCACGGTATAGAGTAAGTAATTCATTGTTTGAATAACCCCATGGATTCTTGTACTGCATTAAGAAAATCCATACATCATTATCATTCCAATCCTCTAACGGAGAAAACACAAGTTCATTAACATTTGAAGCATTTGGACTCAATAGTTCTCTTACTCTTCTTTTTTCATAATATGCCATTGTTTTAGCTCGGTTTGTGCTTTCAGCTTTTCTGGTACCCAAAACAAGAATAATTTCACCATGCTCAGCAATTTTATCCTTTATAAACTTATTCACTGGCTGTATCTTTAATCGATCTGTACACCATCTTAATTTCTTTCTAGGGAATGGGTATCCTCTTCCAAGAAAATTAACCCAAAATGTATTATTCTCATCAGGAGTTAAGCAGTGCATTACAAATGGTAAATCATGCTCGTCGGCTGATTCCTGCATGATCTTTAATGAATTCTGCGCCCATTTTGAAATTACTGGTGACTCAACTAGTGTATCTGTATTAATAATATGTACTGTCTTTGTTAAATTTTCCCTTGGCATTCGCTCTAATGCCAACCATACTAATTGTAATGTTGCAGTACTATCTTTTCCCCCTGAATATCCAATAACCCAAGGAATATCATCTGCCATGTACAAATTCTGCACTATCTCAATTAATCCTTCAATTTTTTCCTTAGTAATTGTAACGCCCTGTTTATTAGCTTCACAACTGACACACGCTTTTTCAGCCATAATTATCTCCTATATATTCACGCTTTCGTTAAACTTCTTTTCTCTATCCTGTTCCTTCTCTGATAAAGGAATACCTATATTCTGTTTAATAGCATTTGCTGTTAATAATATTGCTTTATCACTTGTTATCATTCGTCCATTTGAACGAATATTTCTAAGTTTCCATTGATTAGCATTTCTTCTCCAATCAATGTCCTGTAATCTACTTAAATATTTTTCCATCTCAATTTCAGGGTTAGCAAAAAAATATGCCCCAACATGTCCTAGCGCCTGTATTACTACTCCTTGTGTAATTAAATAATTTTCGCGCAAATCAACCTTTGATATTTCTTTTTTAACAAGTTCATTCCACTGAACAATATTATTTGCAACTCCATTCCAAAAGTCCATCAGGAAATCCTCATCACTTTTTTTAGTCTCTGCCCCCGACAATATTCGTTTATTTGCAGAATAAAATGTATTTAGTGTAAATAAATTCGATGAATATTTACCTAAGTTATCCTTTTCCCTATCTGTATATTCGTTTAAAAATGATACTTTTGAAATTACAGTTCTTGTTAATACAGCCAGGTCATCCCTTGAATCATATAATTCAGATATTGAGTTCGAAGTCTTAACTGCATGTTTATTCAAATCCGTAAATATCTGTTGACTTCTAGATAAACCAGCGTCTTCATACAAAACCACAGATATAGTTTCATCGGCTAATGTCTCATCTTCTTCAATGGCTTCAATAATGGCAGCTTTTCTGTGTTGGCCATCATTAATTAGAAATCTTGCCTCCATGGATACTTCTAATAATCCAGTGCCTGCACCTTGCTCACATTCTTTGAAACAGAACTTGCCATCAATTGACGCAGCTAAAGCTGAAAACACATAGCTGTCTCTGTTCTCTAAAATATATTTACTAATTATTGGTATTCTAGATGTATTTAGTTTTCTCTGCGCTCTATATTCTGGCAATACATACTCATCATCGTTAGGAAACAATTTTACTAACATTTTTAATGGAACCATTGCAATATAGTATTCTCTTTCTGCCTGTCTTCCTCTTACAACAGGAAATTTATATACAAAATCCATACTACCTCCATAATAAAAAGATATACTTAAGTATACTACTCAAGTATATCTTTTGTTAACCCAAAAGTCAATTGAATCCTTTTATAACCTTTAACTGTTCATATCCAGATTATCCTTTACATACTGCCAGAATGCCTTATCTTTCATATAAACATGTTCATCATCATTTCCTATTTTAACAATACTTTCATGTTTTTTAAGATTTTTAATATCTGAACACAACTGATTCTCTGCATTACTACCATTTTGTGTATTGAACACAAATCTCACATCACTTGGAGAAAGATCCGCTACATTATGTACTACCCATGTAAGAATATATTTTGAATAATCCTCTTCTTTTGTAATAAAATGTTTTAGGAACTGCGTAGAAAGGATAGTACCAACACCAAATTCTCTTCCTTCTTTAAGTATTTTTCTCAATGATGGATAACATTCTCTAAGGAAATTATCAGCTTCATCTACCAAAATCATTTTATTTATCTGCCTCATACCATTCACTAACTTGCTGTGACCTGTTGATTGCATTTGTGAATAAAATAAATCTAAAGTAATTGCTACAACCAGATTTTGTATATCAGAGTCATAACCAGACAAATCAATAACAACTACACCATGAAGCAATTCAAATAATCCCGTGGTTTTCGACGCAATGGGTTCAAAAATTTCAAACATAGCAATTTTCTGAAGCGCTGCTTCAAGTACGTCGCCTTTTTTTATTTCATCATCATTAGCGTAAATCTGGTAAAGAGTTGAAAATGTTGGAGGCTCATCACTCCATGTGGAAGAGCTCGCTCTACTTATTCCACATCTTGTATAGGCTGAATCTATACAACTAAGTAATACGCTCTTTTGTTTTGGACCTAAACTCGAATAAACTTTTGCTAGTGTATCTACAAATGTGTTTGCTGTATGCACTGGAAGCAAAGGTTTCGGCGTACCTGACCATGTTAAAGCCAGTGGATTAAACGGCAAATGATATGGCTTATATATTTTCGCATCAGTTAAAGCCATAAAATCTGTCTTGTTTTCATTGTAATCACCTTTATAATCAAAAATTAAAATACCAATATCACTGGAATATATGTTGTAATCTCTATTCTGATATAATTGGGCAATTAGTGATTGCGTAAACTGAGTTTTTCCTGTACCCATAGTTCCTATAATTCCAGTATTCGTATGAAATATTTTATCAGTATTATTTGGTTCCCAAATGACGTCTTTTCCATCTCTTTGATTATGACCAAAAAGAATTTCCATTCCACTATGTTCTACTTTTTCTTCATGTTGAATTGAAGCGATTTTCAGTTCTTCTTTATCTAAATTATCCGTGTCATTTTCTTGCTTGTTCTCTTCCTCAATTTGTTCGCTATGTAAATTACCTATATCATTCATAAATTCTGAAATCATTAGCTTTGACATATCTCCTGTTAGTGCCGATGTATCATACTCACTAAAAAGTTTAAAATTTCTTTCCTCTTGATTGATCACTTCAAAAATATTTCCTACAGAGCTTAGAATAAGACCAAATTCATCCTGATCTGGCATTTCAATAAAGTTAATTGTATCTTCCTTAAATGAAGTTGTTCTGGTCGCCAATCCTTTTCTAAATGATAGCACTGAACCTTTTCCGAGTATTTCTCTTAACTCATTTGATATTTCATAATCTTCATTTAATAATCTGTTTCTGTAATATTCAAGTACCTGATCCCAATCTTGAGAATCATCAACATGATATACCTTCATTTTTTTGGAACTTATTATCAACAATTGCATAATAAAATTTCTATTAACTTTTGCAGAAATAGATTGATTATCTCCATCCTCAGGATTAAATGCATTATGAAATCCTTCTGCTGTTTTAGAGACCTGTTCAACAGCCTTCTTTATAACAGAATTATCATTATTTCCTGTTTTGACCTCGGTTGGATACAAAAATACTTTTATTTTATCATTCATATCCTGCAATCCAATAAAAAGAAGATCATCACTAGTGGCACCTTTATCAAAGCCTAAATTTTTTGCCGAAAGAACACCTTCGTTCTGCGATAATCCTGCCCCTCCAGATACTCGTAGCATCTCTTCCATTGAAACTGGTATCCATAATATTTCAGGGTGTTTTAAATAAGCCAGCATATATTTAATTGCAGCAACAATACTGATTTTTTCTCTCGAAAAATTTACATCTTTATTAGCTCCAACATACTTCTTTGATGATACAAGTCTCAGTAGCCAATCTCCATTAATTGCATTAAACAGATTAATTATAGCTGCAACATCTAATAAATTTGCAATAACGCCCTTTTCTTTCAAATACTCTTGAATCACCTTTGAATACTGACTGGACTTATGTGTAACCGTAATTGCATCATAGCCACTACTTGACGTATATTGATCACTATAATGAATTATTAGCAAATCACTTTTGGCTTCTTTTTCTGCGAAAAAATCAAGATCTACTTTAGGTTCAACAAAAACCACCCAATTTGATGTTTTGTATATGTATTCCATTTTGTCTTCTGCTTTTGCATCAACTTGTGTTGAAATACTTATCCCTTCGTTATACGGATTTCCCGAATCGCTAACCTGAAACAACGAATTGTACAGTTCTGAAATTTGTATTAAAGGAGACTTATTTGCATACTTTGTTCCGAATCCTGTTCTATATTTTTGACCATACTTGCTTGATGGGATTCCTGAAATAATCCCGTTTAAAGAAATTCCAGTTTCAATCTGATCCATTGTTGCAGTTTCAGATGTGATTTCTGATTCCATTTCATAGAACGAAATATGTGCGTATTCATAATTTTTTCCGTAATCTTTATGAAAATAGCAGCTTAAATTTTTTGACAATATACCCTCGAGATCACTCATAGCTATACCTGATAGCAGTGATAATTTTAATTCAGACAGATATCTTTTTAATCGACTATAATCTTTAATATTCGAAAAAGCATTTCCTATCTTATTCGAAGTATAAATATTAATCTCAAATTTCATTAACTTATCCACATCTGGAACTTTATTGATTGCATGAATATAATATTGTGCTATTCCATGAAACACTTCACTACAATCACCCATATTGATAAGATTGATTTTAATTATCTTGTTATTTATATCTTCAAAAATATATTTAAAATGTGCAACATACTCACTAATCTTTTCTTCTATAAGTTTAGATACATAACGTCTTCTTCCCATATATTTTTTATTTTCTACAGGAGCATAATGCTTCCACTCCATGGAATACATTTGTTCCGAAACTTTATATATCACTTTTTTTCGTTGTATATAAGGAAGTAAATTAGCTGAATTTAGTCTCTCAATTATCACATCTGAAGTATCATTAAATCCTCTTTCTCCTGCTAACAATAATTGATACTCCAAATTTATTGGATGAAATGGAGTTAATGCAATTTCATTTTGTTCCTCGTCAATAATAAGTGTACCTAATAATAATGCATCTTCTTGTTTACGCGATAAAGTTTCCATATTAGTTAATCCTGAAAAACATTTTCTAAATGCTTCAAGATATTCTTTTACATATAATAACAATTTATCATCTATATATGCAAGTGTTGGTACAGTATTAAGCTCCTTATACTTTGTAATCAAGTTTTCATATGCTTCTTTCAATTCTGAATTAAGCAGTAATTTTTGTTCCTTAATGCTGATACTATTTGAATTATGATAATTCTTACAAACTCCATAATAAATCTTATTATTAATAATGTATTGTTCAAGTCTCAACTCTTTCAACAAATTTTCTTTTGCAAAATATTCCTGTGAGTCTTTATAAATTTGCTGCGAGTCTATAAATTCAAAACTACTTCTTGTAGCAAATTTATCACGTAAAATTTTTCGACCAATAATTTCTAAACTCTTAACCTCATCTGGGAACATGATAAATGGCACAATCACTCCCGCAAAATTAACTTCAATGCTTATTCCAGAGCCGAAATTAGATAATTCTTCTTCCGAAGAAAAAATATGGAGTCGTTCAGAATAATTGCATCTATATTGTTGATTATCTTCAAGCTTTACTGAAGTATTTTCGTTCCCTGATTTATTGAACACTAAATCTGTTCCAATTCCTAGCAACTTTATTCTGCTATTTTTTTTCTTATAATCAATCACAAAATTTGTTTTAATAATAGAAATCAAATAATCAGCGTTGATATCAATTATACAAATCTTAAATACATATTTAATTTTATTAATTTCATCTTTAACTTCTATCTTATGAAATGCTAGTCCTGATTCAGTATAAACAAATAGAATATTATTACCGTTTTTGATTACATTATCACAGTCACTACTTATTGCAGATGACGGAACTTTTATATTACACCCTAATTCAACAGTAATACTATCATTCTTGTCTGGATTAAAAATCAGAAGATTTCTAATTCTTCTCTTTGCAGTCATCGTTCCTTCATTTCTTATAAAAAGCTTTTCATCGATTGGATATGAATTCAATGGAATCTGAGAATATACCGCTATATCCTCCCTCTCAATTTTTAAAGGATTATCTTTTTTTGCCTGCTTTTTCTCCATTGCAGATTGAATATCCTTATATGTAAACATTAAGCTCCAATGACTTGCATCAATATTTTTACATTTTTCAATTTTTCCTATAAACGGTATATCAAAATCTTCAGATAAGTCTGTTTCTAAATTTCCAAATCTTATGCTTCTTTCTATTCTTTCAAAAATATCATGATTCTGCCTTAATTCCTTTTCCAATTGATTCTTTCCATAATTTTGATAGTCTGATTTTCCATCAAATGAAAATAGGCGAAACCCTGCAAAATCATTTTTACCCACTTTTCCACTACTCATAATTGATAGCAATTCTTTATATTCAAATAAAGATTCTCGATCGCTAAATACATCATTATCTCGTCTTTTTAATTCAAACTGTAAAACGGCTTTTTCTGACTCTGTTAACTGTGCACTATTAAAAATCATATCACGTATTTCATTTACTAAACTATCAGAATAAAAAGGCATACCACTAGCAGTCATATCCCTCGAACCACTTTTAGCACTATCAATTGGATTAGACGAAATCATTAATATAGGTTTATTTGCTTCATTAGCAGCATTTCGTAATGTGGCACATAAAAAATCATTTGTCATTCCATTTATTTGTGCAGCAATGATTATTTCATCATTTTTTAATTTCAAAGTAAATGTATAATAAATTGAACCATCCATGCACTGATAATTGTAAGTACCAATACACCCATCTCTGTTGGCAAGTTCTTTTAGTGATGCTTCTACCTCAACAACCATTTCCGGATCATCCAATTTCAAACAAAAACTTTCTCCTTTCAGAAGTGTTCCTAAAGATGAAATACTTTGAAAGTAGCTATTTATTCTCTTTGCAATAAAATCATAAAATTCTCTTAACATATTGTGCATCTCCACTATCACTCTTTTTATCAATAAGGTTCAGTTTTGTAAAATAATCTTGAAGATAAGATTTGGATGTATTGTCCAAATTAATCCCTCTCATTTCATATTCTACGAATAAAGAATTTAATCGCATTTCATCCTGATCTCTTATACATAACTTAGTTAGAAAAATAATATCTCTTTCGGTCAGATTCAATACTAATCCAGACTTTTTTCGATTTTTTAACCATCTACTTTTACAAAACTCAGTAAATTTTTCAATATAAAATTGATTTGCTCTTTTTCTTTCCGTATTCAAAAATTGAGCTTCTACACATTTGAATAAATGCTGTACAGCACTATTTGTTTTCAAGTCACTATCAATATATACAATCTCAGAAAATCCATTATAATCTCCAATACATGATGTATAGGCATCTTCTGCCTTCTTAATTTCTAGACTCACTAACTCATCCCTTTGTGGATTTCCAGCAATATAATCATTTAGCATAATGTAATCATGCATTTGAAATTCATCCTTATGCTGGTTTATTAGTTCTAATGTAATGGCATGACAAAAAATATGATTTACAGCAGGTTGTAATGCTTCCCATCCAGCTTTACAACATAGCCTATTACTACTCACTTTTTCCCAATCTAATGCATAATATAGTTTCACATAATCATTCCTGTCTCCTTCACAGAATTTATCAAGAATAAGACATGTCTGTGAGACATAAAAGAAATAGTATATCGATAAAAGGTTACTCAAATCTTCTGGCTCTGTCATTCCCGCAAACAGAATAAACTTAAAGTCCTTCTTAAATCTTTGTTGAACTTCCTTACATACTGCAAAATACTTTTTTTCAGTTTTATTATTGGTTATATTTTTTGTTGGAATGTAATCTCTTACCATTCTTTCAAGGACATTATATGTATAGTTATCAGCAGCCTTTTTTATCTCATTACAATCATTAGAGTCCATTCCTAAAATACAAAACAAGAAAAATGCCAATCGCTCTACACTCTTATTCTTATCACCCGACTGATAAATATATAGTCCGATATTATTGGCGACAAACTTATCATCTTTAAAAAAGAAGCAATCTATTACTTTCTTGAGATAATCTATGTCTTCTGTTGAAATATCAATATTATCAATAATATTCTGACACAAAGATTCAAAATCCATATTTTCTGTTTTTATTTCTAGTGCCAACTGAAAAAAATGACTAATTATCTCTGATAATTCTTCTACAATTGGCGATGCATTCTTGCCAGTTGCTTTATAAGGAAATAATCTAAACATCTTATCTGCAATATGGGATAATCTTAATAAACCCAGTTTTATTTCACCACTTTTTTTTACATTAAAATTGTTCTCAAAAACTTCTGTATCAAATATGTAATCCATTATCTCACCACCTTAAATCGATATCCAAATTTTGTTTTTTCAATATTAGCTTTTATTCCTTGTTCATTTACAGAGATTACACTTTTTCCAACAGTGCCTGTCTTTAAGATTTTGTTAATAAAGCTGATGAAATCGGCATGGTTATTTCTATCATCTGCAGTCTGAACATAGCCTTTATTCAACTTACATATTATAGAATATAATGAAAAATCAATTTCTAATGCTACAGGCTTATCGTCTCCAGAATTAAATTCCACAACAATAGTCGGAAGAAATTTATTAAGCTCTTTGTCATTATTTTTATCGGGAATATTATCTAAGCACTCGTCAAACTCTAAACTTTCATATAAAGTAAATCCCTCATGAGTATCATCCAAACATATATTTCCATCAATTTCATTGCCACACCATTGATATACTACCTTTTCAACTTTTGAATACAGGGATCGTAGCTTCTCAATTTTTCCAGAATTGTAGTAATACAAATCTTTTATAAATTCTATATAAATATCATCTCTCAATGATTCACGATGAAATTTTTTCAAGCGGACTAGTGTGTTAAAAACAATTGACTTCAATTCCTTATCGTTACTCAGTGTTGTAATCATATCTTTTTGATTTAAAACATCTGCATAAGCAGTATTAGATATTCCATCTACAATATCAGCACATACTTTTGAGGACACATAATAATCAATAGCATCCTCATCCGCCTGTTCTGATCTAATTAATACTGGATCATATTTCTTTAAAACATTCATAAGTAACGATACATCACTTTGTCCAAACATCAGTGTTGGGGTAATGTTTGAAAGATACAATTTGAGATACGCTGCATTATTTATCGTTGCATTTTGTAAATCTTGATAACTAAAATTGCTTGATACCAAAATGTCATACACATAATTAAGTATCTCTCTTGTTGTAAGCACTTCCTTATCTTGAATAATGGCTTTAGCTAATAATTCCGAAACAAACTGTCTGTTTTCACTTTTTAGCAGGAACTCAAAATTATTCTTAACTGGACATTTTTTCGCAAGTGGACAACTTTCTGCTCCGCCTAAATATGTACTATAAAATATACTATCTTCATTTTTGCTAAAAATCTTATCTAATATCAGCTCTATGTACCTAGCTCTAATTCCATCTTCACTCAACGTAAACATATGGTAGTCAGCAAAACTAATATGTTGAAAACTACTACCAGAAATATACCCCTCTAGATTCACTTTGGATGTTAATAAATTAAGCTCGAGAACATATTTTTTTAATTTACTGAATCTTATACCATAATCAGATTCAATAAAGTTACTGAGTACGCCTAGATTAATTGCTAAAATCAGATTTTTTTCATCCTTATCTATTTGTTCATCCGAGAATGAATCAAGTACTTCATTTAATGTCTCTATTGCTGTTTTAGCAGGAGAACTACTCTCAGTTGCATCATTATGAATTTCATAATTTTCCAGCAAGTACTCATCATCGCTATTTTTTAAATAAGATAATAAGTGAGATTTTCCATCTCCGGCACTACCACACAATAGAATAATCGTCTTTTTCCCACTTCCATTAACTTTTCTTAAAATATCTTTCAAATCTACTTCTGCTTGTCTTTGAATATGCATATATTTTTTGAAAGAATCAAAATTTACAACATTGTCTATTGAATCACTAGATGATTTTCTCAATCTATTCAATTCGTCTACAAATCCACATATGCCCATAATTCACCTCATTAATCTTCTTTCAAAATAACAGCTACTACATCTTCAATATTACAATTCAACTGTTCACATATTCTAAGTATAATTGCTAGAGAAACCGGTTCATTTCTATTCATTTTTGACATCGTGCTTGTGCTTATTTCTGTGAGTTTGCACAATTCTCCTTTTTTTATTCCTTTATCAATCAATGTTTTCCATAAGTTATTGTAGCTTAATACCATAATTGCCTCCTGCAAATATTCAAATAGAATTACCTTAGCTAGAATTACCTTACATTACCAATTATATATAATATACAACACCATATCGCATTTAGCAACAATTTCTTCGTTTTTGCGATACTTTTTATCAAAATATGTTATTGTTATGTTCGCTATTTTCAATTTAGCCCAATTGAGGAGCCCAATTTAGGCTCAGCAGGTTCAGCTCAGCTTCAGGTTAGGTTCAATTTTCAGTTGTCACGTCGGAACTTCTATACCACTTTTACACCACCTGCTTGGCTCCACTAATTCGTTTTCAATTCTATCACATATGGCTTTAACTTTTTTCTGGTTTGTCAACACTTATTTATACAATTTTTATTCGGATATAGCTGTTTTTACTTCACTTATATCAATTGCAATTTTATTTCCATTGTTATAATTATTACTCATTTTGCACAACCTATATTCTACTGGTGACATGATGATTTCTGTCTCTTTTTCTTTATTTTTCTTACTTTTATAATATACTAAGCTACGTGGTATTTTTAATAGTCTGCACATTGCGCTGATACTGTACTTGTCTTTATTTGATAAGATTATATCTATTTTCGTGCCATTATCAGCGCTGCTTGCTTTAAAATATCATTCTCCATCTGTAATTGTGCTAATTCCTTTTTCAACCTAATCATTTCATTTTCTTCTGCTGTTCTGTTATCAACAGCCTTAAATGAACCTGAATTATTATAATCTGCTGTCCATTTACAAATGGTTGATTTCGCTATGTTATATTCTTTATGTAGCTCATTTATTGATTTTCCTGACTTCTTTAGTGCTATTATTTGCTTTTTAAAGTCTTCTGTATAATTTTTAATTTTACCTGGCATAATATCTTCCCTTTCTTTTTTTATATTATACCATATCCAAATATTACTTGTCTAATATATTATAACCGATCTAAAGAAGGCAAAAAACAGAAGCGAAAGTAGAAAATCCAATGAGACTTATTGATGAAATAATGAATTATAATGGTCAATTAAAAGATTTTAAAGAATTAAATGAAAAAGTAATACAATTAAATGAAGAGGCAAATGCAAGAATCTGCCAAGCAACGAATCTACCACCACTTCTGGTATTTCAAAAGGAAAAAGAACACCTTAATGCCCTACCAAGCGAAAAAGTAGGTTCTTTCTACCATCTTTCCTATACCACTTTAAAAGTTGCCACAGATAGTACATTTACTTATGGAGGAAATAAATATTCAGCTCCACCTGAGTTAATTGGAAAACAAGTGAAGGTACAGATAATTGAAGAAAATCTGTATGTGTATTATAACATGAATTTAGTTGTTGTACACACTAAAAGTAAAAAACCAGTAAATTATATACCAGAACATTATGAGGCACTAACCAAGCTAACATTTCCAGGTAAGGAGCAGGGGGAAATAACAAAGCGTAGCAAGCAAAATTTAGAGCAATTGGAGGTATATAATGAACAGCTACAGACAGTTAGAGGATAATTTAGATAGACTGAAAATGCCACAGTTTAAGCTGTTTTTGGATGAATATATAAAGAAGATAAATGAAAATAAAATAAGTGTAGTGGAAGCATTAACAGAATTAACAAGAAAGGATTTAGAGTTAAAGGAATATAATGCAGCAAATGCAATGGTAAAAGTGGCAGGATTTCCACATTTAAAAGAAATAAAAGACTTTGAATTTGAATTTCAGCCCAAAATAAATAAACAACAATTCTTAGATTTTGAAACACTAAGATTTATAGATAAAAATGAGAATATACTGTTAGTAGGAAATTCAGGAGTAGG
>JAVBPB010000102.1:0-23172 GCA_031549965.1 Mobilisporobacter sp.
CAAAGCTGTCTTAGAATATTAATGTAAAAGTAATTTTCTAAATTATAATAAAATACTAACACTCCTATTACTAATTAAAGCTTTGTATGGCAAAATTCCATCAGTTATATCATAAATTCCCATGTATAATTTATCCTTATAATATACTCTTATATATTAATTTGCAGGTATATACCTAATATAATAAATCCAATTGCAATAAAATCTTTTATTTTGGGATAATTAATAACATTCCATAGCTTTTTTCGTTAACATTTCCTTATTAATTACCCAGTAAGTAGTTCGAGATTTTTTTTCAAGTATTCCAATTTCACATAAACTATTCATAGTTCTTAAAAGATGTCTGTAACTTGTACCCAAAAGTTCAGCAACCTCTGTAAGATTTTCTTTAAAAACGCTTTCCTGACTTGCTACTTCAATGTATGCACATAGCCTATTTTCTAATAAATGCAACAAATTTATAGCACTATTTTTTGAACATGTATCTAATTTTTTTGCCAGTTGGATTGCCATACATTTCATAAATTCTATATTTTTATCTAATTTTTCTTTACAATAATTTATCTTAATTCCAACACATATTACCTTTGACATGGCAATTACATTTGTTGTACTTCTTTTATTTATCATCATTTCCAAATCTCCAAGTATACCCTCTTGTCTATAAAAATTTAACAGTAAAATTCTTCCATTGGAAACCGAAACACTAATCTTTGCCTCGCCTGATAATAAAAAAAGCAAATATTCTAATCTTTCATCTTCTCTACACAAATACTCTCCCTTATCATATTTTATAGCTACAGCATTTAACCATATTTCTTCAGGCAAATTGTATTTTGATAATTCTAAGATCTGAGTTTCATTTATTTTTTTAATTTCCATGGTATCCTCTCCTTATACTACTATAAAAATCGATTTAAATCATTTTGAAAGATGTTTCCGATTAATGCTATCTCTTTTATTTTCATAATCACACTCCTGATTTTATTTTTGTATTGCAGTCAATTTAAATTTTTATTTGTTTTTTATTTTAATATGACATTTGTCATATCCATTTAGTACTATTTTATATTATTATAGTATTATACGCTTTAGTTATCAAGAAATAAAATAAATATTGGGAGTGATTGATTATGTATTATTTTTTATCAATAATTTGCGGTTCTCTGATTGCAATAATGATAGCAATCAATGGAAACCTTAGCAATGGATATGGAGCATATTTAAGTGCTGTAATAATTCATGTTATAGGTCTAATATTAATATCTGTATTAATGATGTTAAAAAAAGAAAGCTTTCTAATTAAAGAAAAACTTCCTTTGTATTGTTTCCTTGGCGGGGCTATAGGTGTTGCAACTACAGTTTTCAATAACTTAGCCTTTAAGGAATTAAGTGTATCTGCAATACTTGCACTTGGTTTATTAGGTCAAAGCATTTGTTCCATAATTATTGATCACTTTGGAATACTAAATATGCCAAAGCAGACCTTTAACAAGAAAAAATTAATTGGTATTGCTTTTGTTATTATGGGAATTGGGACTATTCTTTCTATCTAACTAACCAAAATAAATCTAAGTCAATATAGATAAAGAAAAAAACATTGATAATGCAAAAACATATCTAAAAGGAGGATAAAAATGTTAATAGCAATCATACTATCTCTTTTAGCCGGAGGCTCAATAGTTTTGGCAAGAACGGTTAATGCACATCTAGCTGAAAAATCAAGCTTATTGCAAAGTACTTTTTATAATTATATAGTTGGACTACTCATATCCCTTATTGTTTTACTAATTGTAAATATAAGTACTCCTATCACTTTTGTATTTGTTCCTTTAAAAATTTGGTTCTACACAGGAGGTATAGTCGGTGTAATGGTTGTTCTTATATCCAATGCTACTGTAGCAAAAGTTTCCTCTTTTTATATGACTTTGCTTCTATTCATAGGACAAGTATTTACGGGCGTAATAATTGATGTATTAATTACTGGAGCATTTTCAATAAAATATATAATTGGTGGCTTATTAGTAGCAATCGGACTTTCAATAAATGTATTTATTGATAAACAATAATGGAAAACTTGACTTCTTACCTGAATTTATTAAACATGCTAAATGAGGGTGAGGCAAACAATTGTACACATATATGTTGATATTCATTTTTAAAATTTTCACAGCCTAATTAAGGACTTTTTCAAGGCTACCCCAAAAAGGCTGTGAATAGTAAAAAATAATTACATATTCGATATATATTTTTCTTTCAATACTTTATATTCCTCATATTGTTTTCTAAGAACTTTTGGTGTATCAAGACCATAAGGACATTTTGATTTACAATAACCGCAGTTAATGCAATCGTTAATTTTATCCATTTCCTTAGAAAAATCTTCCGTAATAAAATCCTGATATCTTGCCCTGTTCATAAGAGGAATAATTCTTGCTGCTGTAGGAATAGGAATATCTGCTTTACAAGGCATACAATAACCACAAGCTCTGCAAAAATTCCCACAAAGTTCCTCCTTAAATACTGCTATCTTTTTATCAATAGCATCATTCATAACAGGAGGATTATTTTCTAAAGTAATAAATTCCTCCAAATCACCCATTCGTTCAATTCCCCACAAAGGAACCACATTTTCATACTGTCTTAAAAATGTAAATGCACAAGTTGCATCATTAATTAATCCTCCTGCCAGACCTTTCATAGCCAATAATCCAACATCATATTTTTTGCATGTATTAATTAATTCCAAATCTTCATCAGATGATATGAATGTAAGAGGAAATTGAAGTGTATCAAATTTCCCACTTTTTACAGCAATTTCTGCCTTTTCTCTGCTGTGATAAGTTATTCCAATATGTCTAATTTTACCCTTCTCTTTAAGTTTAACAAGACCTTCGTACACATCTTCATAAACTTCAGCCGGATTATGCATTTGATAAATATCAATATAGTCAGTTTTTAAATTATTAAGGCTCATTTCAATATGTTCTAACAAATCATTTTGATTAGTTGCAGGGGTTTTTGTAGCAATAATTATATTATCTCTTAATCCTTCAAAAGCATAGCCAATCTTTTCTTCACTGTCACTATAACTTCTTGCTGTGTCGTAATAATTAATTCCTGCTTCATATGCTCGAAGAAGCAATTTTTTTGCTTCTTCCCTATTAATTCTTTGGATGGGAATAGCTCCAAATCCGGTTCTTGTTGCCCATAAGTTAGTTTTACCAAGACGTATTTTTTCCATTAGGTACTCCTTTTCTTAAGACTTTAATAAATAATTATATTTTTTTAAAAATTTCATCATTTAATAGCTAGTCCATCACTTAAAATACTCATCAGTGGAAATCCATCATCCCCGCTATCTCCTGTAATCTCCCACATAAACATACCACTTAAATTATGCTCATTAACAAAGTCAATCTTAGCCTGAAGAGAACGTTCATTTTCATAAGAATACATTTTTTTCTCATCAGCATTATAAAGCCATGCAGATTCCGTATCTGTATCATATCCCTTAATCCACCCTTTTGTTTCTTCTAGTGTTTTAACAAAATACCATGGTTCTTTTCCTGAGCCTTTAGTACCATAAGCATATCCAAGAAGCTCCGGCCATTTTTCCAATTTCCATTTTCCCGTTGTATCCCATTCAGAAGAATATTCCCCATACACCCCAGGTGCGGCATCCCATGAACCAATAAATGTAGTTGGAAATGGTTCTGTAATAGGTCCCGAAATTTGCCACATAGGGCTTTTGGTTTCCTCGTTTAAAGTAACCTCAGCCCATCCTGTTGAATAAAATGGAGATCCAATGTTAATTTGATCTGGTCTGAAATATTTTAAAAATGAGCTGACTGAAGTTTCTACAGATGGGAAATCCTTATGCTCAGGGGTTTTTAAAGGAGATAAAGGCCCTGCATCTTTACGCCATGCACCATATACATCATATGACATTATATTAATATAGTCTACATATTTAGCCACTTCTGGCAGTTCCTGCTGCTCCTTTAATTTATCTGCATTAATATATTCACATATAGTAATAATTTTATCTTCAAATCCATTAGCAGCAAATGCCTCCCTTAACTCCTTTAACAATAGAGAAAAATTCCTTCCATCATTTTCAGGGTCACCTGGACATCCTCTGTCCAAAGGATCATCAGGACTTGGCAGTCTGTCAACACTTGGGTATTCCCAGTCAAGATCTATTCCGCCCATCCACTCATATTTTTTCAATAAATCAACTACACTATCTACAAAGATCTTTCTATTCTCAGACGTACTTGCCATTTGAGAAAAATTCTCACTTCTTGACCATCCACCCACTGAAACAATTACTGTAACTAAAGGATATTTCTTAAGCATTGACTTATATATTGCAAATTGACCTGTATAGTCTGCCTTATTTAAATCAAGCTGTTCATCTGTTGCAATATATTTAATTCCACCATATTCAGCAACTAATGAACTTTCTGTAATTACATCTAAGCTAGTAACTTCTCTGGCAACAAACACTAAACCATCACTATCTGTTATTGTATTTATAACTGTTCCATCCTTTAAAGCTACATATCCCTGATTCCACTCCACATCTGCCCAACTGTCTGTTGATTCTACGGAAAAGTCTTCATTTACTGTCCAAAAAGCATGATTTACATTTGTAAACTTAGTCCAAGGTAATTTATCAATGGACATCTTTGCATTTGTATAGGTACGCCAATTTGGATAATAAATAATTATTCTTTTACTTTGTTCCTTTTCTTCTATATGCTGTTCTTTATGACAGGCAGACAGATTTAAAATTATTAGTACAATACATAAAGATATCCATATTAAATTTTTTCTTTTCATTCCATTTCTCCTAATATTTCATTAACAATATCCTGTGCTAATATAAAGTCAAACTCATCTACGGCATTAGATATTTTTTGTAACCTTTCATTAAATCCGTTAAAGCTGTACATACCTAATTCGTCTAAGTATGCTATTGTACCATCTCTGTCATATGACCCTAAAGTATACGTCATATTTTCTAAGCCAGACCTAAGCATTTGTGTATCGCCCTCTAAAAGTTCTTTTTCCTTTTTGTTAATAATCTTACCTACTTTTTCTCCAAATTCAAGTAATTTTTCTATTAAATCATTTACATTATTATTACAAAAAGCTATATCCCCATCTTTAGAAGCTAATTCTAACTCTTTTGCTTTTACTGATAATTCTTCAAAACCCATATTTAAAAGTGAACCTTTAATTCCATGTGCCAAAGTTGTAAATTCGTGAATATTTTCATTATTTAGATACTCAATTAAATTATTACAATCAGATTCAACATTTCTGCTAAACATAGCTAAGGATTTTTCATACATTTCCTGATTATCGCCTGTATACGTAAGACCTAATAAAACATTTAGACCTTCTATTTGTTTAGCCTCCATAAGCTTTGAGTTTAATACAATCTCTTCTTCCTGTACATTTGTATCATAAAACAGCATTTCATCAGGAAGCCATTTTTCTAATATTACATTTAAATACTTTCGATCAATTGGTTTAGATAAAAAGTCATTCATTCCTGATTCCAAAAACATTTCTCTTGCTCCTGCTATGGCATTGGCTGTTAATGCAATAATAGGAATTTCCTTATTTTTTCCTCCTAATTCCCTTATTAACTTAGCTGCCTCAATCCCATCCATTTCAGGCATCATATGATCCATAAAAATTAAATCATAATCAAATTCCTTAGCCTTTTCTATTGCCTTCTTACCACTAAGTGCAGTATCACAAATAATAGAGAAAAGTTTTAAAATCGCTGTACCTACATTGATATTTATTTCATTATCATCAACCAAAAGAATTTTTGCATCAGGTGCTTTGACAAAATTCATATTTTCTTTTACTCGTTCAACCTTAGTCTCATCGCCTACAACCATTGGAATATTAATATAAAATGTACTTCCCTCTCCATAAGTGCTTTCTATCCTTAAGTTTCCACCCATCATTTCTACTAAATTCTTTGAAATAGATAACCCAAGGCCTGTACCCTTTATATTTCTGTTTCTTTCTGCATCTGCCTGCTCAAATGAATTAAATAATATTTCAATATCCTTTTCTCTAATTCCAATACCCGTATCAGTAATAGCAAATTCAATATTATCTTCATTTAATACCACTGATAGCTCTACATAACCTTTTTCAGTAAACTTTACTGAATTACCTAAAATATTTAAAAGAACCTGCCTTAATCTTACATCATCGCCATATAAATACATAGGAAGGTTATTATCTATATTTGATTTTAGTTCTAAATTCTTTTTACTTGCACTAAATGAAATAATACTAGTAATATTATTAAGCATTTCAAAAAAATTATAGTGGACAGGAATTAATGTAAGTTTACCAGCCTCAATCTTTGATAAATCTAATATGTCATTAATTATCTCTAACAAAGACGTAGAAGATATCTGGATATCCTTTACATAGTCATATTGGTTACCGGTTAAGTTTTCTTCTAAAAGCACCTCCGACATTCCTATGATTGCATTCATTGGAGTTCTTATTTCATGGGACATATTTGCAAGAAATTGTGACTTTATTTTCACTGCATTTTCAGCCTTTATTGTCATTTCCTTTAATTCTTTAGTTCTTGATTCAACCGTGTTTTCCAGATTTAGAGTAAAGTTTTTAACTTCTTTTTCCAAACTTATTTTTAACAATAAATTAGCAATGGTCTTTCCAAGATTTAAGAAAAGCTTAAATTCGTCACTATCAAGAGCATCTCGGGATTTAAAATCTTCCAAACTTAAAAATACAGTTTTATCATTATCACTAGTAATAGGAATAAATAAAATATATTTTAAATTAGTTTCAATATCATTAGCTCTTAAAGTGTCCTCATTAAAAATTGATATTTCACCAACATTCATTCTTTGCAATTTTTTTGATATATCCCTATAATCCAAGTAATAATTTTTCCCCTCATGGCTTTCCCAGAGTGAAAGAACATTATAATTATCATCGCTAAGTTCAAAGATTACAACCGTACCAAAATCAAAAGATTCACCAATTGCCTGAGACAATTTTAAAAATGCAACATTATTTTCTGCCGTATTATCAATCTCGCTAAGTACCCCGTTGTATGCAGACAATTGTTTTTTTGTTTTTTGCTCTCTTAGGATATTTTCATTTAGTAAAGTAAATTGACTTTGTAATTGATTTATCATTATATTATAATTTTTTGACAAATCACTAAATTCATCATTTCCAACCACATCACACTGAGTATAATCAATTCCTGTAGCAGCACTTGCAAATGCTTTATTTAACAAGTTAACTGGTTTAATAAAATTATTGGTCAGCATTTTAGCTACAAATATAGATACACCAGTTAGTAACATAAGCATAATCACAGAAATGAAAGCCATCCTATATGTATGCTTCATAAATTCATCTTTTTGCTGACTTACAGATATTGTCCAAGGAAATTTATCAAGTACATAATACCCCATAACATAAGAGTTATTTTCAAATCGGTAATGTTTTGTTCCTGTTTGTTTACTTAATTTATTTCTTACATTAGAAATTATTTCAAAAAAAGTATTCTCTAATTCATTATGGGTTGTTACCTGATCATCTGAATTAAATATTACCTTTCCTGCATTATCTATTATTAATGCCTTTCCTGTTTCACCAACAGAAATATTTTTAAGGAATTGATTAAAAAACTCAGAATCAATTAGTAATACCATTACCCCAACAACTGTTCCGTCTTCTAAACGAATAGCATTACTCATTTCTATAACTTCTGTTTCACTAATACCATATTTTTTCTCACTGCTTACATATGTAACTTCCGGATTATTAACTGCTTCCTTAAAGAATTCTAACTTTTTAACATTTAAAAGCTTATTATCGCCTGAGGCTCTTATAACCCTTGCAACAATTTTTCCATCCAAATCAACTACCATTGCATCTCTAAAAAAATTAGAATTTTTCGTGATTTTTCTGAGTATTTCTTCTATTTTTAAAATTTGTGGACTGTTAAGATCCAATAAGTTTAAATTTTTATCAATGAGCAAACTTTTAAATTCTTTTCCTTCGCTTAACATTTGTAAATAAGAAATTTGAATTTCTATTATTTGATTTAGAGCTACACCGTTAGATTCAGCAAGTCGCTCTAGTGTTCTTTCCTCTGCTTTTGTTACATCAATTAATGATATGACTGCACTTGATACACCATTAATAAGTACAGGCAGTACTGCAAATAATATTATTGCTATGAAAAGTTTTCTTCTAAAACTATATTTCATCTTCTAAAGCTCCTTTTACAATTAAAAGCATCGATTTAATTATTTTAAAAATCGATGCTTTAATCTTATTTTTTTAAACATTTTTGCACTTTACTAATAAGTAAATCTTTATTAACAGGCTTAACAATAAAGTCTGCCGCACCTAAATCAATAGCTGTAGTTACATACTCTTTATTTGCATGTGTTGTAAAAAACATTATTGGAACATTCTGATACATTGGCATTTTTCTAATACTTTTAAATAATGCATATCCATCCATTCCCGGCATTTCAATGTCAATAATAAATAAATCAATTTTATTTGTTTTTAAAAACTTAGCTACCAGCTCCGCTCTTGGAAGACCGAATACATTATAGTATTGTTTTATTATAGCTGTTACAGAATTTAAAATAGGTGTTGAATCGTCAACTACTAATATGTTTGTTGTAGTATTATTATATACTTTATCAATTGCATCACTTAATTTTTCATCATTATCTAAATGCTGGGGCAATACCAACTGCTTACACTCCTCAAGCTCCTCTACTAATGAACTTATTTTTTTAACTAATTCATCTAAAAGTAATTTTCTTTCTTTATCATTATTCATAAACTTTTCTAACTGCATTATAATAAATTGAACATCCAGTGAACCTATATTCATTGATATTAGTTTTAGCTCATTAAGCTTTTCTTTAAGGGCTATAATGTGTAATTGGGTAGTCATTCTCATTTCTTTAATTTCAGAAGATAATATAGGTGCTCTATTCATAAACTTATTTATATTATCATATAAATTTTCCAGACTGTCACTTTGTTCTAAAGTAGTTTTAATATCTAACCCTGATATATTTAAAAGTCCGCAAACAGCATATTTTTTCCTTTTGTTCTCCATGATTGCCTCCATATTGTAATACTTTCCATATGCTTCTAATTATATAGTTCTATATTTAAAAAGTCAAGAAATTTCAAGTATATCCATATATAAGGAAGACTTATTCTAAAAATTCACATACAGTTCCCCTACACATACAATGTTTACATTTTATAAAACCTGGATCAATAAATCCCTTTCCAGTATTTAACATATCCTTCATATCCTCCAAAACTTCAATCAATTGCTTTCTTAAACCAGTTGTATTTTTAATAATAAACATTGAATCTTTGTATATTAATCTGCCTTCTTTTGGTCTTATACCATATAAATCCTCAATAATTAAAAAATACATAACAAGTTGCATTAAATCCCCTTCTTTAGGCATGTCCAAATCTCCAATTACACCGCTTTTTAATTCAATTGGCAGATATTTATTGCCATTCCTACTTTTAAGTATATAGTCTGGCTTACCCTTAATTCCATATCGCTCAGATTCCAAAAGCTTTGAATAAATAACCCCCTCTTCTCTTTTTTCTACTTTTTGATCTGTATAAAAAAGTATATAACCTCTTACATATGTTGAAATTTTTGTTTTGGTTATTTCAGGTTTATTAAAACTTACCAAGCATATAAGAAACAATATTAATACTATTAAATACCACATAAATCCTCCGATAAAATATTGAAATTATTGTTCCATTCCATTCTTAAATAGCTGTAAAAAGTAATTAAGTATTTCTTTTAAATCAAAGTAATAATAAAGAAATACTATAATAAACATTATAATAATAAAAATTAAAACATTTACTAAGCTTGATTTTTTCTTAAGTCTAAAATTATTATGAAAATTAAGTCCCTTTACAAAATTACTTTTTGAATTATCTGTTAATCCAAGCTTTTCATTTCTTTCTTTATAAAGTTTTCGTATGTGTTCTTTGCCATACACTTTTTCATAATACCACTGATAGTTGCAGTAAATATATCTATTTACCTCACTTGCTGAAATTTTGTCTTTTTTCATATGCTTTCCTCATAACGGTTTAATTTGCCAAGAAATATTGACATAAATATATTTTTTATGTTACAATGATAGACCTCAACTTTAATTAAAAAGGAGCGGGTTTTATGTTATCTACTTACAAAAAACTGCCTAAAGAAATATACATACTATCCATTGCTACTGTAATTATGCGTTCGGGCAGTTTTGTTATGGCATTTATGACTATGTTTTTATCAAAAAAACTTGGCATGAATAATGAACTAATTGGTGTCTATGTAATGTTTTGTTTGATTTCTAGTACTTTAGGCGGACTCTTTGGAGGCTTTTTATGTGATAAAATAGGCAGAAAAAAAGTTATTGTTTATTTTCCTTTTATTTCAGCTATACTGATTTTTATTTGTGCCTTTTTAGAGCAATCAATAATTATCCCATACATATTGATTATATCTAACTTTTTTCACAGTGCTCCTCATCCTGCAACAAATGCTCTCATAGCAGATTTAACCACGCCTGAAAAAAGAAGTTCCTCTTATTCTTTAGTATATCTGTCAATAAATGTTGGTGCTGCTGTAGGCCCAATTGTAGCCAGTTTTCTTTTTAATAATTACTTAGAATTATTTTTTATATTAGATGCAGTAGCTACAATAATAGCTTCATTAATTATATTAACATTTATCAAAGATAACTTTAAAATTGCAATTAAAGATAAAATAAAAAATCTTCAAAATACAAACTCATTTAGCTTAATTAATGGCATAAATTTCTTATTCAAATTTAGTTTTTTAATAGGTTTTGGAATTATTCTTGGATTAATTCAAATGACTTATATTCAGAATATTTACTCTGTACCATTGTATATTGATAATATTTTTGGTCTTAAAGGAGCTAACATATATGGTTCATTAATAAGTATTAATTGCATAACTGTATTGGTTATTACTTTTTTAGTTACTTCAATTACCAAAAAACTACCTCCTTTAATCAACATATTTTTAGGTTCTTCTTTATATGGTGTGGGCTTTGTATTTTTGTTTCAGTCCAAAAGTTATATTCTATTATCTTTGTTTACGATTGTATATACTATAGGTGAAATAATTTTAGCTACTTCTACACAAGTTTTTATTGCTTCCCGTTCTCCTAGTCAGTTTAGGGGTAGGCTTAATGCTATTGTCTATTTTATCTCTAATCTAGGTGGAACACTTGGACCTATGTTAATGGGTTATTACATAAAGCATGGCTCTATAAATACTATTTGGATTCCACTTATGATATTAAATGTTATAACTGCTATTTTAATTCTTTTAATGTATATGTTTGATAAAAAAACATTAAAAATAAAAGAATTAACTTGAAAAATACTTAATTTAAGCCATTGCTATTTAAAAAGTCCTTGATTTAGACTGTAGGAATTCAAAAGACTAAATCAAGGACTTTTCATGATTCACATTTAAAAAATTATTTCTTCTTTTTATTCTTTGATTTATGTTCATAATCCATTGTATTTTCTTCAACTCTAAATCTTACTATTTCACTTATTAAATCATAAGGAATTGGCTTGTCCAAAGGAAATTGAATTGTACCTTTAGAAGTTTTGTAATCTTTAAGCTTTGGTAAAAACATTTCTATTCCACTTGCCCCTGGATAAAGCCCTACATGATTTTTAAATACTGCAAAATGAACCAAATTTCCATATAAATAAAATGTTGGCATCTGATAACTGATTTTCTCAGTTGCTTGTGGAGCTGCCTCTTTTATTACTTCTCTTAATTTTCCCATCTCTTTTTGAATATCTATTGGAAATTGTTGTAAATATTCATCAATATTACTAAAAGTTAGCTTTTCTTCTCCCATATAATAATTTCCTTTGCTTTTTTATGTATTGTATCATTTTTTAATAGTTTAGTCAATCAAATGAGATAATGTTACTATTTAACTTTGTTGAGGTTAGTCTCGAAAAAGTACTTAATGTAGGCTTGAATAGTAACAATAAATTCACTATTCAAATAAATTTATCATCCGTTTTTTTATTTCTTCTTTTCTTTTATCAGTATTTTCAACATCTATTTTGTAGATGTTATTAACAAGTACTAAATAATCCCCTTCTTTAGGGTTTAATGACAAAAGCTCATTTGCTTTTATATTTATAAATGTTCCGTCTTCTTTTTCGCATATTACTATGTTTTCTTCAAATCTATCAATTAGATATCTTTCCATGTTTTACTCCTTCTTCAAAAGTAATTTTAGAGCCTGTACTATCAGCTATAATAGTACCTGATTCATCTGTTCTATAAGTAGTAATATTATTGTCAATAAGTAGTTTAAGTACACTTTTTTTTGGGTGACCATAGGTGTTTTTTCCTACACTTATAATTGCATTTTGCGGGGAGATTTTGTTTAATAATTCTTGTGATGTACTTGTGTCGCTGCCATGGTGTCCGCACATAAGTACATCACTTTTTAAATCAATGCCATTATTGATAATATCTTTAATTGCTTCTAATTCACAATCTCCTATAAAAATAAATGAATCATTGTTATTTATAAGTTTAATAGATATTGAATAATTGTTAATGTTATCTCCATAGTCGTAATTATTAGGAGCAAGTAAGATAAATTTAGCGTTTCCTATGGTATAGTTGTCTCCTACTATTGGTTTAGTAATTTTTAGATTCCTATCTTCTATTGTATTTAAAAGATTTTCAAAGGTTTTTGTTGTATGCTCTTTATGTGGCATTATTATTTTGCCAATTTCATAGTTTTTTATAATATAGGATGCTGCACCTATGTGATCTGCGTGGGGATGGGTAAGTATTAAGTAATCTAATTTTTTAACATTGTTTTCATCTAAATATGAACTTATAGTTTCAACATCATCAATGTCACCTGCATCAATTAGCATGAAATATCCATTTGATTCAATTAAAGTACTGTCAGATTCACCTACATCAATGAAATGTACTTTCATGTGGGAATCCATTTCTATATTTGAATTAATATCGTTAATATCAAATCTTGTAATTAACATTAATGATAAAAATATTATTAACACTATAAATGAAATAATTTTCTTTTCTTTTAATATCATAATAATCTCCTTAATATAATATTTTATATTTTATAAAATTTTTTAAATAAAGTCAAATTTTTTCTATGTTTTTTATACATTTAACCTTAATTTTAATAAAATCGAATAATTTTGAAATCACTGACAATTATTGGTTTTTAGAATCTATTCATCTTATTTTTTTAACCTGTATTAAATTTTCATTAATTTTTTATTAATTATAATTGACTAAAAACACTTTCTTTGGTAAAATAATTAAAATGCACAAAAAGGAAGGATTAATATGAAAATCAGCACAATAATTAAACTTATTGCCTCAGTATTTACAATTGCGATTGTATCAGTAGTATTATTAATATTGTCTTTTAACACTGAAAGAAAAGCTGTTGAAAAAGAGGCAATATTAAAACAAGCCGGTCTTGATCTCATGAACGCATCAGACCTCCTCACTAATCAGGCACGTTTTTATGTACAGTATGGTGAAAAAAAGTATTATGACGCTTATATGTATGAAATTGAAGTCGCAAAAAACAGAGAAAATTCAGTTGAAACATTAAAAAAATATAATGCTTCTGAGGAAGAGTTAGCCCTTGTAGAAAAAGCATTCGCACTCTCAAGTGCTTTAGCTGAACTTGAAACAAAAGCTTTTGAAGCTGCTTCTGTTGGAGATCTTGATCACGCACAAGAATACATGTTCGGTCCCGCTTACGATGAAAATAAAAAACCTATTACTGAAACAATGAATGAATTTCAGGAATTATTAAATGCTAATGCCAATAAGGAAGCTAGTAATGCCAGAAAAAATTCTACAATAATGATTATTTTAAGTTTAGCTTCTTTAACTGTTATGTTTATAACTATTACCTTAAGCTTAACTATGATTTCTAAAAAATTAAAGATGGTTGCTACACTTTCTGAAAATGCAAAAGAAATTGCAGATGGTAATGTTTCACTTGATGTATCTATTAACTCTAAAGATGAAATTGGGGTTCTTGCTGATTCATTTAAAGTAATGGTAAATGAAATTAAAATGCAAGCTGAATTTCTTGAATGTATGGCTACTGGTGATTTTAGTAAAAACATAAATCTTCGCTCTCAAAATGATACTATGAACATAGCTATAAATAAACTAATTGATACCTTTAATAATACTATGTCAGACATTAAAACTGCTACAGAACAAGTATCTTCTGGTGCTGAACAAGTTGCACAAGGCAGTCAATTATTAGCACAAGCTTCAACTGAACAAGCTTCTTCTGTTGAGCAATTATCTAACTCTATAGCTTTAGTTGCAGATATTACAAAGGAGAATACTACTATTGCAGATAAAGCATCACAACTTGCTGTTTCCATTAATAGCAACGCTAAAAAAGGCTCAGAGCAGATGTCTAATATGACACAGGCTGTTAAGGAAATTCAGGATGCAAGTTTAAGTATAAATAAGGTTATTAAAGTTATTGATGATATAGCTTTCCAAACTAATATTCTAGCTTTAAATGCCGCTGTAGAAGCCGCAAGAGCTGGTCAGCACGGTAAGGGATTTGCTGTAGTAGCCGAAGAGGTAAGAAGCCTTGCTGCAAAAAGTGCTGCTGCTGCAAAAGACACTGAAAGCTTAATTGCTAATTCAATTGAAAAAGCTCAACTTGGTGCAAGTATTTCAAGCGAAACAGCTATTTCTTTATCTGATATTGTTACAGGTATTAATGAGTCTTCTGCACTTATTACAGAAATAGCTAAATATTCCAGCAATCAGCTTAATTCAATTAGTGAGATAACTGTTGGAATACAACAGGTTTCTCATGTAGTTCAACAAAATAGTGCAACTGCACAAGAAAGTGCTGCTGCATCACAAGAAATGAACAGTCAAGCTAACCTATTAGATAATCTTGTATCTCAGTTTAACTTAAAAGGTAACAATACTAATAAAAATAAAGCTTTTAGTACAAACAAAAAAAATATTGAATTGTCAAATAACTACTTATCAGATAATTCTTTTGGAAAATACTAATAAAAGACCCCCTATATAATTAATTGTATATAGGGGGTAAACTTTTTCTATTAACCACTTTCAATATTATGTAAGATAAATTTAGCATTTAAGAGACTTTGATAAATTCCTTTATTTTTCTTACTTCATTTTCAAGTGTAGTAACTCTAACTAATAAAATTTCTTTTTCATTTTCAACTTTAAGAGCTTCATCAAATTTTCTAATCAAATCCACATGACCTTCTGCAATAATTTTTATGTTACGATTCGTCTCATTTTCTAATGTTAAATCCAAAGAATCTACCCTAACTTTAAGCATACTTACATCTTCTTTGAGCATACCTACGTCTTCTTTGAGCATTCTCACATCTTCTTTGAGCATACTTACATCTTCTTTGAGCATTCTCACATCTTCTTTAAGCATCTTCACATCTTCTTTGAGTATTCTCACATCTTCTTTGAGCATACTTACATCTTCTTTAAGCATCTTCACATCTTCTTTGAGCATACTTACATCTTCTTTAAGCATACTTACATCTTCTTTAAGTACACTAATATCCTCTTTAATTGAACTTACTTCACTATCTAGTTTATCAATTTTTGAGTTCATTTGTAGCATTTGCACTAATATTAAATCTAATTTAGCATTTGTATCCGACATAATGTTTCCTCCTATATATATTAATATATATAATTATATCACATTATTTATATATTGCAATATGCGTTTAAAAATTATTGTTCTATAACTCATAAGGAGTTCTTTGATATACATAATAGTTAAGCCAATTCGTATATAAATTATTAGCATGGCTTCTCCACATAAGTCTTGGTGTATTATCTGGATTATCATTTGGATAATAATTCTTAGGTGTTGCAATATCAAGGCCCTTATCCAAATCCCTTTTATACTCATTATTTAAAGTCAATAAATCATACTCAGGATGTCCTGTAACAAATATCTGTTTTCCATCCTTAGACATTACAATATATACCCCTGCCTCTTCTGATTCCGCTATAATATCAAGTAATGGATTTTTTAATATATCCTCCTTGCTTACAGTTGTATGCCTTGAATGAGGGGCATAAAACACATCATCAAATCCCATCACTAGAGAATTATTCTTATTCACTACTTCATGTTCAAAAATACCAAACATTTTTGCATCTAAAGGCATTTTATTAATCCCATAGTGATAATAAAGTCCTGCTTGTGCTCCCCAGCAAATATGGAAAGTTGAAGTTACATGCTCCTTTGACCAGTCCATAATATCCTTTAACTCATCCCAGTAAGTCACTTCTTCAAATTCCATTTTTTCGACAGGAGCACCAGTAATTATTAAACCATCAAAATTTTTATTTTTAATCTCGTCAAAAGTTATATAGAATTTATCCAAATAACTTGCAGAGGTGTTTTTTGATGTGTGCGTAGCAGTATTTACAAAGCATACATCTACTTGAAGAGGTGTATTGGAAAGCCCTCTAATTAGCTGGGTTTCAGTATCTTGTTTAACAGGCATTAAATTTAATATTGCAATTTTTAACGGTCTGATGTCTTGATGTATGGCCCTGTTTTCGTCCATAACAAATATATTTTCATTTTCTAATATTTTTTTTGCCGGTAAATCACTTTGAATTTTAATAGGCATAATCTCACCACTTTACTTTTATTTTTTATTACTTAATAATATCATTTTATATAGATAAAATCAATAAAATAGATTATCTATTTCTTACCAAATCAACAAACTCCTCTTCTGTAATGATTTCAATACCTAATTCTTTCGCCTTTTTATTTTTAGATGAATTTGAAGTATTATCATTGTTTATCAAATAATTTGTTTTTGAAGTTACACTTGCTGTTACCTTCCCACCCAGTGATTCAATATATTCTTTTAATTCATTTCTATTAGCATATATTTCTACACTACCAGTAATTACAAAATTTAAATCTTTTAAAACTTCAGTTTCTTCATTTACTTCCTTTTGAATAATAAGCTCATTTAGTAACTGAGAAATTGTAATTATATTTTCTTCTTTCTTAAAAAACATAACTATAGATTCTGCAATAATTTCTCCAATGCCTTCAATTTCCATCAAATCTTCAATTTCTGCTGATTGTATTGCATTTATATCATTGGAATAATATTTACATATTAGTTTAGCGTTTGATAAGCCTATATTAGGAATACCTAAGCTAAAAACAAACTTAGCTAAAGTAGTATTTCTGGATTTTTCAATTGATTTTATTAAATTGTTATATGATTTTTTCCCATATCCTTCAATATTAATAATTTCATCCTCATATCTGTTAAGCTTATATAAATCAATTAATTCAACTAAAAAACTATTTTCAATAAATTTTTGTATAGTTGATTCTGATAGTCCATCAATATTAATTGCATCTCTACTTACAAAATGTGTGAATTTTTTAAGTTTTTTTGCCATACAATCTTCATTAATGCAAAATAGCGTTTTTACATTATTATCATTTTTTATCTTTGTTTCATGTCCACATACAGGGCAATTAGTTGGAATTGATATATTATTACTTCTTGTTAAATTTTCAGAAATTTGAGGAATAATCATATTTGCCTTATACACTTTAATCTTATCGCCAATTCCAAGCTCTAAATCTTCTAATATACTTAAATTATGAACGCTGGCACGACTTACGGTTGTACCTTCAATATCAACAGGTTCAAAAATTGCTATCGGATTAATTAACCCTGTTCTTGATGCACTCCATTCTATTTCTTTTAAAATAGTTTCCACCTGCTCATCTGCCCATTTAAATGCAATTGAATCTCTTGGAAATTTTGAGGTTGAACCTAATGATTTTCCATATTTTATATCATTAAAGCTTAATACCAAACCATCTGAAGGGAAGTCATTCTGACTTATTTTATCAGCGTATAAATGAATTACATCTTTTATATTATTTCTATCTACTAACTTCCATTCTACTCCATCAAAGCCAAGCCCCTTTAACCAGTCCAGCTGTTTGCTTCTTAAGCTTAAATCATCATTATCTAAATTTACTAAAGAAAAAGCAAAAAAGTGAACACTTCTTTTTGATGTAATTTCATTGTTAAGCTGTCTTACAGAGCCACTGCAAAGATTTCTTGGATTTTTATATTTTAAATTTACATCTTCAATTTCTTCATTTATTTTATTAAAATCAGAGTATCTAATTACTGCTTCTCCTCTGATTACCAATTCATCCTTATATTTTATATTCATTGGAAGATTTTTAAAGGTTTTGGCATTATTAGTTATAACTTCTCCAACTTCTCCATTTCCCCTTGTAACAGCCTTTAAAAGCTTGCCATCCCTATAAGTTAATACTATCGTTAGTCCATCTAATTTCCATGATAATACGCCGTCTTTATCCTTTAACCATTCCACTAAATCATCTGGATTTTTTGTCTTATCCAATGAAAGCATTGGAGACTCATGCTGTTCCTTAGGAAGTGACGTCAAAGCTTCATAACCTACATTAACGGTAGGACTATTAGAAAGTATCAAACCTGTTTCCTCTTCAAGTCTTAGTAATTCATCATAAAGATTATCATATTCTAAATTGCTTATTATTTCATTATCTTCCTGATAATAAGCTTTAGAAGCAGTATTTAGTAAATCAACTAGTTCTTTTATTCTTTGAGTTTTTTCCATTACTGCTTTTCTCCTGTTTCTTTTGATTTTTTGTGAACTGTTCCTTGGTAAAATTAGATGTGCTTTTTGATGAACTAATAAGTTTATTTAAAGTTATTATCTCGCTTTCCGTAACATTTCTATAGTCTCCAGACTTTAGCCTGCCTAAGTTAATGTTCATAATCCTTATTCTATTTAATCTTATTACCTTATACCCAAAATATTCACACATACGTCTAATTTGTCTGTTTAATCCTTGTGTAAGTATTATTCTAAAGGTATATTTATCTTCCTGATTTATTTTGCATTTTTTAGTTACTGTATCTAATATAGGAACTCCTTCACCCATTTTTTTAATAAATTCCTCTGTAATAGGTTTATTAACCGTAACTAAATATTCCTTCTCATGATTATTCCCTGCTCTTAAGATTTTATTAACCACGTTTCCATCATTTGTTAATAAAATCAGACCTTCTGAGTCCTTATCAAGTCTCCCAATTGGAAATATTCTTTTATTATAATTTATAAAGTCAATAATGTTATCTGGTTCTCTTTTGTCAGTAGTAGTCACTATACCTTGTGGTTTATTAAACGCTATTAAAACCAATTTCTCCTCTATGTTTAATTCTTTTCCATTAATACATACTACTTGTCCTTTTTTTACTTTAGTACCCATTTCAGCAATTTTACCATCAACAGTTACCTTTTTTTCTTCAACTAATTTATCCGCTTCTCTTCTGGAGCAAAATCCTGTCTCTCCAATATATTTATTAATTCTGATTAAATCTTCTGCTTCATTGTGCTCAATTAATTTTTTAGTTCTCTTTGGCATAATTTCTCGCTTTCTATATTAAAGTTATTATTTTAAGTTTACCCCAAAAGCACTAACTTTTCAAGTTAAAAAAACCCATCACACCAAACAGTGTGACAGGTCTTTAAAAATATTAAACGATTCCTTGAGCAATCATAGCATCTGCAACTTTGATAAATCCTGCAATATTAGCTCCAACAACTAAGTTATAGCCATATCCGTATTCTTCCGCTGCTTTCATTGAATTGTCATGAATATTGTTCATAATTTGATGTAATTTTTCATCTACTTCTTCAGCAGTCCATGATAATCTCATGCTGTTTTGTGACATTTCAAGGGCTGAAGTTGCAACTCCGCCTGCATTAGCTGCTTTTGAAGGTCCAATAATTACATTGTTTTCCTGTAAATATTCTAAAGCTTCATTAGTAGTAGGCATATTAGCTGCTTCAATTAAGAATTTTGTGCCATTAGCTACAATCTTTTTAGCTTCATCAAGTTTAATTTCATTTTGAGTTGCACATGGAATAACAACATCAACTTTAACACCCCATGGTTTTTCGCCTGCATAGAATGGTACGTTATATTTATCAGCGTAATCTTTAACTTTATCTCTTCCTGAAGCTCTCATTTCAAGCATATATGCAATCTTATCTTTATCTAATCCATTTTCGTCATAGATATATCCGTCAGGACCTGAAATAGTTACAACTTTTGCTCCTAATTCAGTTGCTTTAAGGGCTGCACCCCATGAAACCTGACCAAATCCTGATAAAGCTACTGTCTTTCCTTTAAAATCAGTGTTTTCATGTTGTAAAATTCTTTCAGCATAATATACAACACCAAATCCTGTAGCTTCTGGCCTGATTAAACTTCCGCCAAATGATAATCCTTTTCCTGTAAGAACTCCATTTTCGTAAGCACCTTTAATTCTTTTATATTGTCCAAATAAATAGCCAACTTCTTTTGCAGAAACACCAATATCTCCTGCTGGAACGTCAACGTCTGGTCCTAAATATTTGTAAAGCTCTGTCATAAAACTTTGGCAAAATCTCATGATTTCTCCGTCAGACTTTCCTCTTGGATCAAAGTCTGAACCACCTTTACCGCCACCGATTGGAAGTCCTGTAAGTGAGTTTTTGAAAGTTTGTTCAAATGCTAAAAATTTTACAATACTAACATTTACTGAAGGATGGAATCTAAGTCCTCCTTTATATGGTCCAATTGCACTTGAAAATTGAACTCTGTAACCTCTATTTACCTGAACCTGACCATTATCATCAGTCCAAGGCACTCTGAATTTAATTTGTCTTTCTGGCTCAACAAGACGTTCAAGAAGACCCATCTTTTTATACATTTCTTCTTTCTTTTCAATTACCGGCTTTAGAGAACCTAAAACTTCTTTAACAGTTTGAATAAATTCTGGTTCATTTGGATTTTGACTAATAACCTGGTCAATCACTTCATCTACATATGACATACAATATCCTCCTTAAAATAATAATATACAATCAATTTACAAAATTCATCTCTTTATTTCATGGATATTATATCCTTATTTTAATAAAATTGCAAGTATTTTTTTTGTATTTGTCAAATTTACATGTGTTTTTTTCTAACAATCTATTTTTTCAATTTAAATTAAATTAATTTTGCAAGTCATTTTTTAATCTCAGTCATTTTTACAAATATCTTGCTATTATTTACAGCTAATACTCTCTCATAAACCTTAAAATACTTAATCATTATAGTTATAATATGATTTCATTAATTCAATATTTTTTTCTTCAAAGTCAATTAATTCATTAACCATATTAACTAAGTTACTATCAGAACTTTTATTTTGATTCAAAATATTTGTCATATCCGTAATTCCCATACTACTTCCTTTAATCATTAAATTAGCAATATGATTATCATAATTTAGCTCCCAATTAGAAGATTTTTTTTCAGTAAATTCAATATTACTATGCTCTACATTCTCACCCATTTCATTAAGTTTTTTTGCGGCTTTTGTTTTAATTTGAGCATATTTAATCTGTTGTTTATTTAAATCATAATTAAAGTCATCATCTTCTACCTTACTTAATATAGAATTAATTGCTTTAATGCCCATATCTGAATTTCTATAAACTCCCTGCAATAATATTTTATCAGCATTATTAATCATAAAACCACTCCACTCCATATAATTAAATTTTAACGTTATAATTATATAGTTTGCCAATAAACTAATATTATTCATCCTTTTTTACATCGTCCGTTTGAATTTTTATTTTATCTATAAATGCCTTTAAATCTGAATCCGAAGAAACTGCTTCTTCATATTTCTTATCAACATTTTTTATTAAATCCTTAATATCTTCATTATTCATTATTTCCTGTATGTATTTTTCTGTTTTAGAGTCGATTCTACCATTATAAATATATAATTTCCCTTCATCATCAGTACTAATATATAATCTTCTCATTCCCGGTGCTAATGTGTCTATATTTACTATTTTTATTTCCTCATATACAAATACAATATACTCCCCATCCTCAAAACCTTTTTTTGTATAGCATTCAAGGTTCTTATGATCTTCTATATATTCTGACTCTTTTTGAAGTTTATCTACATCTATGTTATCAATATTATTAACTAATCCCCCCAGTGCATCAACATCACAATTAATAAGTGCATCTAAATATTTTTCTACAAGTTGGTTAATTTCAGGATATGCATCTCTTTTTACGTCATTTTTTTCATAATCTATCTTAATATCTGTAACTTCCTCTGAAGCAGATTCTGTTGCTTCTTCAGAAATATCTTCTGTAATAATACTTGATTCTTGTTTTTTTGCAAGATCATCTTCCTTGTTTTTACTTCCATTTATTGAAAATGAAACCAATGCTACTGCTAAAGTTCCCATGGTAACAAATATAGCTACTTTTTTATATTTAATTTTCATATTATTCTCCTTTAGACAATATAAATTAATCTTTACATGTTAACAAAATTTTAACCCACTATCATACTGTATTTTAACAAAATTATTTTATAATTGCAATAAAATAAATTTTGAAATATTTTCAAATTAATATTGAACTTTTATGTTTTTCGATGTAAAATGTAGTAATGCATCTATAGCTTAGTGGATAAAGCCATGGCTTCCGAAGCCATTAACGGGGGTTCGAGTCCCTCTAGATGCGTTTTTTTATATTCTACTATTATATTTTTTAGGATATTTGGTTTGCAAACGGACGCTTTGCCAATTTAGTCTTTATGCTTCATGGGAGGAGGCATTGAAAAAGTCCTTGATTTAGGCTGTGTAAATTTTTAAGATGAATATGAGTGTATATATCCAATTGTTTGCCTTACCCTCCTTCAGCATGTTTTTTACAAGCCTTTGCTATGCAAAGTCTTGACAAAACATAAACGCTTCGTCGGACGTTCTCTCGATGTTTTAAAAAACAAAAACATCTGCCGAACCAATGGGTCTGCACAATTGGATATATATAC
>JAVBPB010000134.1:0-9882 GCA_031549965.1 Mobilisporobacter sp.
CCTGAATCCGTTAAACTCAGATTTTATACACAAGGTTTATGAATGTTTAATGAAATAAATCAGGGAAGTTATCTTTTACCTTACTATATTATGGTTACTTTCTCAATAACCTTAAATTTCTTATTTTTGAGTTCACTTAATAAACCATTTGTTTAAAAATGGTATAATTTTACATTTTGCAATAAGTTATGCAAAACGCCGGTAGATATCCATAAATACATATCTCCATATGTTACTGCAACCTAGTGAAAGAATTACCCTACGGCTATGTTCTTTGACATGTCCTGCAATTAAAATTAGGTTGTTTATTACAGTACGTAGCCTACGTCGTTTTACAGGCCTCTTTGGCTTTGGTGATTTTCCATTTTTTAAGGATTCCTGCCCAATCATACGCAATATATTGTAAGCTAAAATAGTGAGCTCAAGAATTAATTTATTGGTAGCAAATTTTCCAGATGGAAGCCTTTCTATATCCATGTCGGTTTTGATTTCACTATGATATTGTTCAGATTCGCCATGTGCATGATATAGCTTAATAATTTCATCATCTGGTATGCCAAGATTCGTCCACCAAGTATTTAATTCGATATCTGCTGGCATAATAAACTGACCTTGTTTATCAATTGTACGCTCTATTACCTCATAACCGATACGCATACCCATTGTTTTATCATTTCCTTCGGAGTCCTTGTATGTTACATCTTTCCATGATGTTCCTACATATACAGTTTTACCCTCTCTGGGATTATTAATATCCTTACACCAGGATTTTACATTATCAAACCAATCTTGTTTGGTTTCACCACGTCTAGGATTACGCTTAACAATAAACCATGAACCATCTTCAATCAATATTCCAAGATTTTCAGCTGCATCATTTCCAGAATCAAGGCGTATGAGAAGGGGTGCATCTGTAAGCTGATGACACAGGTTAAGGGTTTCCTTTAAAAACTCTGGTGTATGATTCTGGCAATGCTGTTTGCCTTCACGCAACTCACAGTTTACCAGAAAGCCTTCAGTTCCAATATAGGCCATTATTGGTGCATATCCATCAAAACCTTTGTATGTTCTTGACACACCTTCTTTTGAAGATTTGGAATTATCAAATGGAGTCACATCTATATCAACAGGGACATAGCCATTTGGTAGTGCAGAAGGTTTGATTCCATAGCTTTGGAACATGGTGACATTTGCCATAAGAATTTCTTTACGTAGTGAAGAACCAATGTCATCCATTCGTTGGCGTAAAGTTTCGGCAGAAGGAATTTCTCTAGTAATTCCAAGTGCTATTTTGTAGTATTCTGGATCTTCTGCCATTTCGCATACAGCTTCAAAATCTGTTTTTCCTTGGCAGAGTAATCCGATGTAAGTAAGAAGGATATCGCCATTTTTAATTTGTGGTTGTGAACGTTTATCAGTAACAGATATTCTGTTGATTTGCTTTACTAAATCACTTTTTCCAAGCATTGCTCCCACAAGAGAGAGACCACTTGGTGTTATAAGACGTTCATTGGAAAATTCTATAACAAGTTTTTTCATCTCGTTTCACCTCATTATTTTATCTGTTTCTATTGTATCAGATTTGAGGTTAATATGAAATAAAAACAACTATTTTTTATCACCCAATGGGTGAAAATGAAATATAGATTTACGACGCTTTAAAGTACTGTGGATGGCTTAGTTGACAGCCATTTTGAGTTAGTGAGTTTAACGGATTCAGGATATTGATAATTTAAATACAACAAACAGAGACAGAAGTTATAGTAATTATAATGCTAAACATACAGCATATAAGCGTCAATACATTGATGTTGTTGGATATATAGGCTCCCTAACTTTAAATGACACAAGTGATTTTAGATTTGCTACATTATTTAAACAACTAGATAGTTCTGGTGGGTGGCTAATTCAAAATCTTGTACCAAAGGTTAATTACAAATTACCTAATATGATAGCATCTGATAGTCTAGATATAAGACAGGAGGTTGCATCGGCTTCTACTAAGTGGCATTCTACATATGGTATGACTGATGCAGTAACAGGAGGCAAAGCTTACCCTTATGTTAAGCTACCACTAACTCCAGCAGATAATCCGATTGTTAGTTTACGTAATCAACCACTTCGTCCAGGTTATCAAATGTATTTAGATGTAGAGACAGTTGGTGATTATTATGGAGAAAACAGAAACGATGACGGTATAATACAAGATTCTGATTTATACTATAAAATGCAGATAACACCAAGGTATTGGGAATTAAATTTAGACACAAGTGTATATACGCCTGTAGATGTTTATATGGGTGTTAATGGTGAGTATACACCGGTTGTATTATTTGGAAATTCTACAGATAGTAGTGAATGGTACTATTACCTAGATTGGCTTGAAGAATCAGCAAGGAGAAATTATACAGCAAAAGAGAAAACGGCTTCTAACAGAGCAAAAGATGCTTTAACATCCGGAAATGAGATATCTTCTAGATTACCGATAATGCAGCCAGATGTTATTGGAACTGCTAATAGATTATTTTTGAACGATTTAAATAGAACGTTTATTGGCTCTATATTTACATATGGAGTAAACAAGAATCCACAAGATATATTCTACGATCCTCTTTATGAATTACAAGCACAACGTTGGCATTTTACTCTTGGGTTACCATCTAGTTCCGTTTTTGTTAGAGCGGGTCAACCTTGTACTGATACTAATATTAAAACCATACAAGACAATAATAGTGTTATAGTCTGTGCTATAGATATAAAAGTAAAAGGAAACGTATGGACACTTGAGTATGATGGTACAGGAATAAATAAAAGCGATGGTGGTGGATTTAAGGTTAATGTTGATGGAAAAACGTATGCTCCGCCAATTGATCCAAACACAGGTACAACCTTAAATGATCCAATTATAGCAGTTTACTCAAATAAATACACTTCTAAGAATGATCTAAGGACAGAAGGTAGTCATTAAAATAGAGTGGGAGCATAAATAAACTATGCTCTCACTCAACTCTTATTTATCTAATAAAATATGTCAGTTAATCTTAGTTTTTTCTTCGACAAAACAAACAAAATAAAACGCACTTTTTAGTGCAAAATGACGAAAATAAAAAAGTTTATGAAATTTGGTTCAAAAATGCCTTGTAAGTGTCCTTATATATTGAGGAGTATATTTTTAAGAAATATATTAAATCTCATGTACCTTGGTAATTGAATAGGTTCATTATTTTTATAACGAATATATTTTGAAGAGCAGTAGATAGATACGCCATGACACTTAATAGTTCTGTAGTAAATTAACTAATACAGTTAAAAGTATTACAGTATTGTCATAAGTTGAGCGATATAATATCGACTCGAAACTAATATAGCAAGTATTAGGTGCGAAGATGTCAAATATAGGAGACTTAGCCATAATTTTGGTTGAGCTGTAAGCTTGCAGTACAGATAAAAATAATCCTAGTGCTTATTTGGCACGTAATACCGGGAGGCGAGTAAATACGGTATGATTTTAAAAACGAAAGAATATTAGGAGTATGTAAGTGGTAAAATTTACTTGCATACTCTTTATTTAGAAATAATGTAGTTGTAGAAGTAAAATGTATATTAAAAAATTAAAGTATGAGTGTTACATAAGTAAGAAGATTTACAAGTTGGAGAAGTTATACTTATTTAAATTAGAAATAATAAAAAGCAAGATTTTAAATTTAGGGAATATAATATAAAGATAATTATTTAATTACATGTAATAATTTATGTTGTTATATGTAGGATGGAGGGTTATTATGAACACAAAAGTAGTAGTAAAAAACATTTTTAGAGAGAAAGAGTCTGATAAAAGAACAAAACTTATTGAATCACTTATAAAAGAACAATTAAAAAGAAATCAATATACAAGAAAAATATAGCTAAGCACATAAAACATTGATACTTAATTTAAAATATGATATGCTATAGATAGGTTTTATCTGTTCTATCTATAATCAGGAGGTTATGGATATTGTGCAAGTATTAAATAATAATGATCAGGCAGTGTTGTATTTAAGACTTAGTAAAGAAGATATTGATAAATTGAAAAAGGGTGATTATAGCGAAAGCATAGAGAATCAACGTTTACTACTTACCGAATATGCAATTGAACAGGGATTTAAGATTGTAGATATTTACATTGATGATGATTATTCAGGATTATACGATGATAGGCCTGGATTTGAACGATTAATTAGAGATAGTAAATTAGGTAAATTTAATACTGTTATTGCGAAATCTCAATCTAGATTTACAAGAAACATGGAACATATGGAGAAATACTTACATCATGATTTTCCTCTATTAGGGATAAGATTTATTGGTTTGATAGATGGAGTAGATACAGCCTTAAAAGGAAATAAAAAGGCTAGACAAATTTATGGGCTTACCAATGAATGGTATTGTGAAGACTTATCAGAGAACATAAGAACTGTTTTTAAACATAAAATGAAAGACGGTCAGTTTTTAGGTGGTTTTGCACCATATGGTTACTTAAAGAATCCTAATGACAAACATAAATTTATTATTGATGAAGAAGCAGCTAATGTTGTAAGAAGAATATTTCATCTCTATATACAAGGCTTCAGTGTTAATAAGATATGTCATATCTTAGAAGATGATTTTATTCCAAATCCGACTGTTTATAAAAAGCAACAAGGATTGACGTATGCTAATGTAAAAGCAAAAGACTTTAGTGAAAAATATAATCTATGGAGTCCAACAACAATCAGAAGAATTATATCAAATGAAACCTACATAGGAAAGTTAATTCAAGGTACATGTGAAAAATTAAGTTACAAAGATAAAAAAATAGTACCTATTCCAAAGGAAAATTGGATTGTGGTTGAAAATCATCATGAACCAATTATTGAAATAGATTTATTTAAAAAAGCAAAATCACTGAGTGAAAAAAGAAGAATCGTTGCTCCTAATCAAACCGGTGATAAAAAAGTTCATGTACTTGCAGGAAAGATCAGATGTGAAAGTTGTGGCTCAACTATGATAAAATCAGGTGGAGTAAGAGGAAATAGTTCAGATTGGTATCTAAGATGTCAGCTAGCTAATAAATCAAGACTAAGTAGATGTACATCACATAATATCTTATATTCAGTTGTAGAAAATACTACATTAGAGAGTATCCAGCAATTAGTTTACCCTGTTTTAAATGAAAAAGTAAAGAATGGTGAATTGGAAAACTATTTATTGCAAACAACAAATAACAATGATCAAATAAAATCTAAAACAAAATTGCTAAAAGAATTACAAGACAAAGCTAGTGAAGGTATGAATTCTCTTAAATTACTATATACAGATAGAGTAAATGGTAAATTAACAGAAGACATATTTACTGCGTTAAAAGATAATATTGAATCAGAATATGAAACTATTCAACAACAGATTCAAAAAATAAATAAGGAATTAGAAGATTTATCTTCAGAACAGCACACAAAGAAGAATTTTCAAAAACTCATTGGTAAATATTGTGATTATTCTAAATTAACACATGAAATGGTAGCTGATTTTATTGAATGTATCCAAATCGGTGAAAAAGACAAAGAATCTTCTAGACAGGAAGTCACCATTCATTGGAATCTTTAAAGTTACTTGAAGAATTTGGAGGTGCTATTAATTGCTGGATGGTGTTGAGCTTTTAAATAAAGGTATGGAATGTCTAATAGAAAATTTAGGTCTGGTTGAAACAGAGCGTTTTATATCTTTGCTTTGTGTTGAAAGATTTGATTATACAAAATGGCGTGAAGAAACTTTATTTAAGAAGACGACAGTTGATGAATAATTAAAATAGGCTATATAATATATAAATGTAAAAAATCTTTTTATTCATAGAATATGAACAAATCTATTTACTCAAAATAAAACACAATTTCGTGTTACAAACCACACACACATGTATCGGGAATCATCGGAGGAAATGGGAGTCAATCAAACGGTCAACATATTGGTATTGCCCCCAAATGCAATATAATTAGTGTAAAGGTTCTAAATTATAGGGGTAATGGTAATATTTCTGACGTGCTGGCAGGTCTTCAATGGGTTATTGACAACAAGGATAGATATAACATACGAATAGTAAACATTTCAGTGGGAACAGTTTCAGATAACAGTATAGATGAAAGCTCAGTACTTGTAAAAGGAGTAAATGCTGCATGGGATAGTGGGCTTATAGTGGTAGTTGCCGCAGGTAATAACGGACCCAAGCCTATGTCTATTACAACCCCCGGAATTAGTAGGAAAATAATTACAGTGGGTGCTTCGGATGATAATATTGCAGTTAATATACATGGGGATAAGGTAAGTGATTATTCAGGAAGAGGGCCTACTTACTCATGTATTAAAAAACCAGATATTGTTGCTCCTGGCAGTAATATTCTTTCGTGCAGTAATGCGACAGGTAGGCGGGGGAGGGTAAGAGGAGATGATTATGTAGAAAAAAGCGGAACATCCATGTCAACACCAATTGTATCAGGGGCAATTGCATTATTACTATCTGTTTATCCAGAGATGACAAATAAAGATGTAAAAATTAAATTAAGAGACAGCGGAGCAGATCTTGGTTACACTCAGGAAAAACAAGGCTGGGGAATGCTTAATATAGAAAGACTGTTAAACTAAATATAATTATTTAATAATAAAAGGCTGTAGAATAATGAATAATTCATTATTCTACGGCTATTTTTATATTCTTTGATATATGATACTAAGGCACTATCACAAATAGAATAGCCTTGTAGAAAATTTTTAACTATGATATGATTAAAGTACAAAAAATTAGATTTTCACTATTTACTTATTATAAGCTCTAGCCATTATTATAAAGAATAAAAAAATGTTGATATAAAATTGTAGAGGAGTTAATAAAATGTACAAAATTTTAATTATTGAGGATGACCTAATTATTGCCAAAACTCTTAAAAGTCATATGTTAACATGGGGATATGAAACAGAATATATAACAGATTTTAAAAATGTAATTGCGGAATTTATATCATTTGATCCTCAATTAATTTTACTTGATATATCATTGCCTTTTTATAATGGTTACCACTGGTGCAGTGAAATTAGAAAAATTTCAAAAGTACCAATCATATTTATATCTTCAGCATCAGATAACTTGAATATAGTTATGGCAATCAATCAAGGAGGAGATGACTTTATAGCAAAACCCTTTGATTTGAATATTATTACTGCCAAGGTACAGGCTATACTTAGAAGAACCTATGACTTTGCAGTGCAGAACAATTTATTAGAGCATAATAATGCAATTTTCAATGTTAGTGACGGCACAATTACATATAATCATAAAAAAATAGAATTATCGAAAAACGAATCAAAAATAATACAGTTATTACTTGAGAATAAAGGAAGAATAGTATCCAGAGACACAGTTATGATTAAATTATGGGAAGATAACAATTTTGTTGATGATAATACCCTAACAGTTAATATAGCAAGAATTAGAAAGAAATTAGATGAAATTGGACTTATAGAATTTATTAAAACAAAAAAAGGTTTAGGATATATAATAGAGTAAAAAATATGAGGTTGTAAAGTATGAAGATAAAAATGAAAATGGCAATAAAATATTTAAAAATATATGCAAAATCAATAATACTCTTTTTAAATTTTCTATTTATATTTTGTATAACATTATATTTATACCAAGAACCAATAGAACTAATATTCTATGCATTAATATTGTGCTTAGCTGTTGGCATCCTAATGATTATAATAGATATAATTAGTTTAATAAAGAAGCATAATCAATTAATTGGAATAAAAAAACAAAACAATTTAAACCTTGAGTATTTACCAGTTCCCAAAAACTTAATTGAAGAGGATTATCAGGAATTAATTAAGAAACTATATGATGAAAAAATAGTATTAGAAAAAATTATTTTAGAACAAAGAAAAGAAATGCTTGATTACTATACTTTGTGGGTCCACCAGATAAAAACTCCAATTGCGGCTCTTAAGATATTACTCCAATCTAATGATGGGGTTAATTATCATGAAGATAACAAAGAAAAATTAAATGAATTGTTTAAGATTGAGCAATATGTAGAAATGGTACTCGGATATTTAAGACTTGAAAATATCACATCAGATTTATTATTAAACAAATATTCCTTAGATAAAATAATAAAGCAGGTTTTAAGAAAGTATGCCTCATTGTTTATTGGTAAAAAAATAAAGCTAAATTATAATGATTTAAATACATGGGTTATTACAGACGAAAAATGGATAACCTTTGTTATTGAGCAGATTATATCTAACGCAATAAAATACTCATTTAAAAAAGGTACTATAAGTATTTATATGGACAAAAATAAGGAAAATACATTAGTTATTGAAGATAATGGAATTGGGATTTATAATGAAGACTTGCCAAGAGTATTTGATCGTGGCTTTACAGGATTTAATGGAAGAAGTAATAGAAAATCAACTGGAATTGGTCTTTATTTATGTAAAAGTATTCTGATTAAATTATCCCATAAAATTACTATTGAATCTGAAATAGAAAAGGGGACTTTGGTAAAAATTGATCTTAGTACAGTAAATTTATTAATTGAATAGTTAGATAAATTTTTAACCTTACAGTATTGTAAGGTTTTTTATTTTATTGTAAGTTAAATCTATGGTAGATAATTATACATGTTGTTATAATATTACCTAAGTAGTTATTAAATATTCGACTTAAAAATAAACAAGAGAGGATTAAATATGTCAATATTAGAAGTTAAAAATTTTAAAAAAATATATACAACTCGTTTTGGAGGAAATCAAGTAACAGCTCTAAGTGATGTTAACTTTACAGTAGAAAAAGGTGAATATGTTTCTATAATGGGCGAATCCGGCTCAGGAAAAACAACACTCTTAAATATTCTCGCAGCACTAGATAAGCCAACAAGCGGAGAAGTTCTATTAAATAATAACAGTACCTTAGCAATTAAAGACAAGGAAATATCCACATTTAGAAGAGATAATTTAGGTTTTGTATTTCAAGACTTTAATCTATTAGATACATTCACAATCAAAGATAATATATTTTTACCTTTGGTACTATCAAGAAAAGAATATAAGGAAATGAATGAAAAGCTAGAGCCAATAGCCAAAAAGCTTGGTATTTACCATCTTTTATCAAAATACCCATACGAAGTATCAGGTGGTGAAAAACAAAGAACGGCAGTAGCAAGAGCATTAATTACAAAGCCCCAATTAATTCTTGCAGATGAACCAACAGGAGCATTAGACTCAAAAGCCACAGATAGTTTACTTAAATTATTTACCCAAATAAATGAGGAAGGTCAAACCATACTTATGGTAACTCATAGCGTTAAAGCTGCCAGTCATTCTAATCGAATTCTATTTATAAAAGACGGAGAAGTATTTCATCAAATATATAGAGGAAATTGCAATAACGAAGAAGTGTACCAAAAAATATCCTATACACTAACAACAATTGCTACAGGCGGTGAATTAAATGAATAAATTCTTTTATACCAGATTAGCAATAAATAATATACAAAAAAATTCAAAAAGGTACATTCCATATATAATTACTTATATATGTACAATAATGATGTATTATGTATTATATTCTTTATATAAAAACAGCTCATTAAAAGACATAGTCGGCGGAGGGAGTATGGCTATGATTTTGGGCTTGGGTTGTGTAGTAATGGCAATATTTTCAGGAGTATTTTTACTTTTTACAAATGGTTTTTTAATAAAAAGCAGAAAAAAGGAATTTGGACTATTTAATATTTTAGGTCTTGAAAAAAGGCATTTATCTAAAATTATGATTTTAGAAACATTAATAATAAGCTTTATTAGTAT
>JAVBPB010000028.1:0-31876 GCA_031549965.1 Mobilisporobacter sp.
AATCAATAATGTTTAAATTTGTATCATAAAAATTGGCGCAAAGAGGTGTAGCATCAAGCATAATTTTTGCTCGCTCTTCCGCTTCTTTTATTACAAGCTCCTGTTCCTTCTTCACGCTGATATCCCTTGATATTCCCAAAATCCCAATAATTTCGCCGTTTATAATAAGCGGTGTTTTAATAGTTTCTACAAATTTCGTTGTGCCGTTGGGATATGTTATCAGTTCTTCTATAGATTCAGTTTTATTGTTTTCCATCACTCGTCTGTCTGCTTCTATAAAAAGTGCTGCCATTTCAGCGTCAATTTTAAATACTTCTGCATCTGTTTTGCCGATCAAATCATCTTCGTTGCAACCAGCAAATTTTTCAAAAGCATGATTGCAGCCGATATAGACGCTGTTTTTGTCCTTGTAAAAAATCAAATCTGGAATGGTATCTCTAATCATTTTTAATATATCGCTATTTTTTGACACAATATACACCTCTTTTTAATTTACTTTTCTTTTCTTCATTAATTTTGAACTCTACATTTTGATCAGCTATTTTTACCTCAATAATTTCTGATATATATTTGCCCTTTAATATTCCATCTACTTTTTTCTTTAAATACTCTTTTTCTTTTGATATACGTGATTTCGGATTATTTATTTTTTCATTTAACTTCATTAATTCTAATTCTGTTTTAGCTATGTTGTCATTCAATTCTTTTGCTGACCATTATATAAAGACTGATTAAAGGTTAATATCCCAAATTCCCTAAAATTATAGCGTGGTATTAAATCTCAATATCAAAATTTCATTAATTCTTCTAAGTAGATTATCTGAAGGTACCACAAGATTGTATATATCTATATATGGACTTAAAATTAATTTTTGTTATCTTTCTAACATAATAAGCACCGCCTAAATTTGATACTCTTATTATATCAAAAAAACATTATAAATGCTTGAACTTTTTTAAGATTTATAATGTTTTTTTAGAAAAGGACTTTTTCAGTGGCTTCCTAAGACAAAGTTAATCTTTTTAAGACCTAAAAAATCCATGTCAAACAGAAGCTTTTTAACGGTTGAAACATCACTTATATTTTCGGGTATTTTTCTATAATACACTGGCAACATGGATTCTTCACCAAAAACCATTGCTAAATTGATTTGCGGCAAACTTTCTAAATCCTAATTGAGACCGTATTTAATCTGTTCAATTGTTTCAGAATAAAGGGACTTTAACCCTTAAGATTACGCCCATGCTGGGCACATCAAAAAGAGGATATCTTCTAAATTTCTTTAGAAAATATCCTCTAAGTAGTGCTTCTCTATTTTGTTTGTCTTCTCAGTAAAATTGTAAATCTTTGTACACTCTTTCATTTGACTATGTCAAAAAGTGGTCAACTGACTATACAATGCCTTGCAAACCCGCATAAACACTGGGTTTATTTATCTAAAGTCTTCATCGTCGGAAAAAGAAGTACATCCCTTATAGCCGATGAATCTGTCAACAACATAACAAACCTATCAATACCAATTCCAATTCCCCCTGTAGGAGGCATTCCATACTCTAAAGCAGTCAAGAAATCTTCATCAACTGTATTAGCTTCTTCATCTCCCGCAGCTCTTAGTGCTTCTTGAGCCTCAAAACGCACTCTTTGATCCAAAGGATCATTTAATTCTGAGAATGCATTTGCAATTTCTCTTTTATAAATAAATAACTCAAATCTTTCAGTAAAGTTAGGATCTTCTGGCTTTCTCTTAGCAAGAGGAGAAATCTCTACCGGATGATCCATTATAAATGTTGGCTGAATAAGTTTTTCTTCAACATATTCTTCAAAGAATAAATTAATAATATCGCCTTTTTTGTGTCTGGCTTCAAATTGAATGTGATGCTCTTTTGCCAAAGCCTTGGCATCTTCTTCTGATTGTACATTATTAAAGTCAATATCAGCGTACTTCTTAATTGCATCAACCATTGTAAGTCTTTCAAATGGTTTTCCTAAATCTATTTCTATACCTTCATAAGTAATTTTATCCGTACCTAAAACCTTTACAGCAACAGTCTTAAATAAATCTTCAACTAAATCCATCATGCCAAAATAATCAGTGTATGCCTGATATAATTCAAGGAGAGTAAATTCAGGGTTATGTCTAATAGACAGTCCTTCATTTCTAAATACACGTCCAATTTCATAAACCCTTTCTAATCCACCAACTATTAATCTCTTTAAATATAACTCTAAAGAAATTCTAAGATGTAAATCCTGATCAAGGGCATTGTGATGTGTAAAGAAAGGTTTTGCCGCAGCTCCGCCTGCTTCTTTGGTAAGTACTGGGGTTTCAACTTCCAAAAATTCCTTGCCATCTAAATAGTTTCTGATTTCACGAACTATTTGTGATCTCTTTATGAATGTGTCTCTAACCTCTGGATTTACAATTAAGTCAATATATCTTTGTCTGTATCTTGTATCTGTATCTTTTAAACCATGAAATTTCTCTGGTAAAATTTGCAGACTCTTTGATAATAAAATTATCTCGGTTGCTTTTACTGATACTTCACCTGTATGGGTTCTAAACACTTCTCCTGTAAGGCCTACAATATCACCAATATCATATTTTTTAAATTCCGCATATGACTCATCACCAATCATATCACGTCTTACATATGATTGAACATTACCTTTCATATCCATTATATTGCAAAATGAAGCTTTTCCCATTATTCTTTTTGACATGATTCTTCCGGCAATCGATACAGTTTTTCCTTCAAATTCTTCAAATTTATTTAATATGTCTACAGTACCTGCTGTAACATTAAATTTCATGATTTGAAATGGGTCTTTTCCGCTTTCTTTTAATTCAGCTAATTTTGTTCTTCTAACCTTTAGTAACTCGTTTAAGTCCTGTTCTATAGCATTCTTTTCTTCTGCCAATTTTAATCTCTCCTTTATGTAGAATTTATTAGATTTTTTAATAAATTCCTAATTAGATCTTTGTATTTCCAAAATTTTATATTTTAGAACACCAGCCTGTGTTTCAACATCTACTACTGCACCAGCTTTTTTTCCAATTAAAGCTTTACCAACTGGTGATTCATTAGAAATCTTACCTTTTAAACTATTAGCTTCTGTAGAACCTACAATTTTATATTCAATTTCTTCATTGTATTCAATGTCTAAAAGTTTTACTTTACATCCAATATTAATTTTATCAAGGTCAACTTCATCTTCTACTACTACTTCTGCATTTTTAAGAATTTTATCTATTTCTTCGATTCTTGCTTCTATATCTCTTTGCTCGTCTTTTGCCGCATCATATTCTGCATTTTCTGACAAGTCACCTTGTTCCCTTGCTTCTTTAATTTTTTGAGCTACTTCTTTTCTTTTTACTACTTTTAATTCTTGAAGCTCATCTTCTAATTGTTTTAAACCTTCATACGTTAAAATATTTTTCTTATCCATATTTTACACCCTTTCCATATATTATAAACATGTGCTTTGTCTTCCCATAATTAAAGCATAACTCAAGGTATTATAACTTAAAAACCTTGGTATTGTCAATATCTTCAACTATTTTTCTCAGGCTTTTCCAAATACCGATGATTTTATGTGCTTCTTCCAATTAATTTTAATTCTTTTAGCTTTAAAGCATATTTTATTTCTGCTTCTTTGAAGTCTTCTATACTACAATTATTGCTGCTTTCAAATATAAAATTATTTAGGTTTTGGTTTTTTCTGATTAGGATGTCACTTAGTATATTATTGTCTATTATATTTTCCTCTGAATATATTCTTATGTCTTGTATAATTGTAATATCTTTTCTTTTTGTTGCCAGATTTTTTATTCGATGTTTGTCTCCTATTATATCAAGGACTGTTGCCCCGGTTTCATAATAGTGATAGTTTTTATTTATTTCAGTGCTTAAATCTATTATTAAATTGCTTTCTAATTTATTTTGAAGAGGAGGCTCGATTGTTTCTACAACCAGACCAGTGGAATTATATATGTTTTCAGTTATTTCTGTAAAATAATTTACCCTGTTGGTAATTATAGTCAAATAATTCAGGTGATCTATAAATCTTGTAATAACATAATTAACTTTTTCGTCTCCAGAATCTATTATAGCCATTTTTAAATATTTATAGTCAAGTGATTTCATGTATAAGATTTTTTCTACTATCTGTTCAAGCATTACATATTTAACAATTGTACTAATTTTTGAATCTATATTTATATATCTTTTAATTTCTTCTGGAAAGCACATGATGTATACCTGATATTTTTCAGAAATTTTTTCTACCAGCTTTTCTATATACTCCTTAGTGCAGTTTTCTAACTGCTTTTCTTCTATGGGTAATATAATATTTTGTCCTTTTTCTCCTATATATTCAACCTTTTCTATGGCTACGGGGAGTTTTTTTAATATATAATTCCAATAATATTTTTGCGGTAATAATTTTACTAATGGATTAATTGGGGGTTGATTAAGATAGCCTTTAAATGATACAGTTATAAACCCAGCTTCCATATTTACTCCTTTTGTTTATTTTTATATGTATATATAAATTTTTAAGTTATAGAACTAAAAATTGCCAAGCCTTTGTATTCTGATTTATATATTTACATGTTAATATTATGTATTAGACAACTGGTAATTGTAAATGGTATAATATTAAAAGAATTATTAGGTGTATACTTAAAGTTTTAAATTTGCAAGCAAAATAAAACTTATCATAACCATATAATTATAAATTAATATACTAAGAGGTGCTTAAAATGGATTTTGAAAAAGAAATTTCTGATTTTATTCCAAGAAATAATCAAGAAGTTAATGATAAGAAAATTATCTTGGATTTTATAAATCAATTCCGCAATAATGTTTTATACCGTACCAATGAAATTGCACATATTACCAGTTCAGGATTTATTATGAACCCTGAATTGAATAAGGTTTTGATGATTCATCATAATATTCGTAACGTCTGGGCATGGACTGGAGGACATGCTGATGGCGATTCAGATCTTTTGCACGTAGCCATAAAAGAAGCTAAGGAAGAAACGGGGGTTTTTAAAATTCGTCCACTATATGAACGAATTGCATCCATAGATATTTTACCGGTATTTGGACACGAGAAAAAAGGTAAGCATGTAAGTTCACATTTGCATTTATCAGTTGCCTACTTATTAATTTGTGATGAATGTCAGGAATTAAAAGTGAAACCTGATGAAAATACAGGTGTGGCTTGGTTTGAAACAAATAAATTTACCAATACATATTTTGATTCTTCGGATGTTTATCTTTATAATAAGCTTATTAAAATGGCACTTGAGAGTGTTAAATGAATGAGTTATTGTTTAATAATTCCAATTGTTTTAAAGCATAAGAAAGTTAATTAGGTTTTCACTTTATATTAATTTTTATATGATAAAAGGCGGTACTTTTTAGCACCGTCTTTAAACTTTCTAATTCTATTCAATTAATATTTTATTAATTTCTTCTTCTGATAAATTTGTCAATGCCCTAATTTGTTCCATTGTAAAACCTAAACTCTTAGCTGATTTAACCATTTCGTATTTTTCTTCCATTCTTCCTTCTATTTCCCCCTTTAATTCCCCTTGTCTTAATGCATATTGTATCTGCGATTCCCTATCTATTTCTGCCCTTTCTTATTTCTTTAATATCATTAAGATTTCCAATGGACTTAAGTACACTTTCTATAAATCCTTTTAAAGCTTCTTTAGATTCTTCGTTATACATAAATACTCTCTTAAAAGCAAAGTCATATTTTATATCAAATAATTCCTGTTCCAAAACTTCATCAATATTTAAATTATTTTTTATCAAATCAAAACACCTTCTTTTTATTTTATCTTTTCTACTTTAATCATGTCACTTTTTATAATCTATTGCAATAATTGTACATATTTTTCTTGCTTTATTATATTCTTCATATAGATTTATACTCTTAATTATGTAATAGCTTTCACTATATTATACGCTTTATCAATAAATGCATTCCAATCAATAATTTTAGAAAACAAGTTCTCTTTATAATTAGCAGTTTCCCTTAATGGTGCTGAATGTGTTGCAAAATCTGAAAAAGAAGCTCTGATACATGAGTTTTTAGCCAGCCAAAAAAGCACGCAAAATAGGCACTTCCTAAAGCAGTGCCTACAACTGGGCTACAAGGATTCGAACCTTGAGATGCTGGAGTCAGAGTCCAGTGCCTTACCGTTTGGCGATAGCCCATTAACTCGTAACAAATTGTATTATACAATAAAACCAAAAACTTTTCAATATATTTTTTTAAAAATTTAAAAGTTTTGCTCCATTTAAATATAATATCTTATTTAATTCTTCCTTTGTAAACCCTAAACTATTAATAAAATCAAGTGTTTCCTTCTGACCGCCCCAAGGAGAATCTGTTGCAAACAGCATCTTATCTGTCCCATGATTTCTAACTATTCTAATAAATTGTTCATCTTTAATATGTCCAAAAGAATAACTAACATCCATCAAAATATCTTTCCCTACAATTAGTTCTTCAACTTCATCCCATAAACCAAACCCACCTGTATGTGCCAATATAACTTTTCTACAATCAACTTCTTTTAACAAATTGACTACTCTCTTAGGAGTACAATGCACTACTTTAGGTAACCCTATATCAATTCCCCCGTGAACAACAACTATTAGGTCTAAAGAAACCGCATATTCAATTAACCTTATCATCTTAACATCATCAACAAAAGTCTCCTGATAGTCTGGATGAAGCTTAATACCTTTTAAACCCATTTCACAAATCTGATCTAATTCTTCTTTATAATTATTAGAATCTGGATGTATGCCGCCAAATGAAATTACTCCACCCATTCCATTAATCTCCTTGGCAAATTTATTCATTGAATTGAATTGAGATGGCTTTGTTGCCACAGGCAAAACTACGGAATAATCTATATTTGATTTTTTCATAGATTCCTTTAATCCATTTAATGTTCCATCCGTAAATGCTTTTGTATTCCCTACCTGTTCTAAGTGTTCTATAGTTTTAACTGCAATATTCTCAGGAAAAATATGTGTATGAAAATCTATTATCATTAATACATCCGATCCTTTTTATTATTTTGAGAAATAACTGTTTTCCATAGTTATTAAACAATTACATCTACTATTTTTTTCTTGTATACTTTCATTAATTTGTTGCATTAATTCTTTCTCTTTTTCTACACTGTAATTATGCGGAATTACTACATCAAAAATAACATTCATTTGTTCATTTTCTTCAATTATTCTAATATCATGTACTGATATATTTTGATCAAGTTCTGATACTATCTGATACACCATTTTTTTACATTCAAGAATTTTCTGATTTAAAATTTCTATTGGATCAATATGAATTACTAAAAAAACATTAAGATTTCTAAGTGCATCCCTTTCAATTTTATCTATGATTTCATGAGCTTTTTCAAGATCTACATTGTTAGGAATCTCTGCATGAATTGTTGCCATAGTTTTATTTGGCCCATAATTATGCACTATTAAATCATGACTACCTAAAATTCCCTCATAATTTTCCACAAATTCAGTTATAGTTTTATAAACCTTAGGACTTGCCCCTTCTCCAATTAGCGGTATAAGTGTTTCTTTTGCTATATTAAATCCTGCAAGCATAACTAATACAGAAACTATTAATCCCATAATACCATCCACATAAAAACCTGAATATCTGTATATTAGAATTGAAACAATTGTAGCAGTACTGGTTATTACATCTCCAAATGCATCTACCGAAGTAGCCTTAAGAGCAGAGGAATTAATTTTGTTTCCCAGCTTCATATAAAATAACCCAAGCCATATCTTAATAAATACAGAAATTAATAGTATTAATACAGCTATAAAACTAAATGATAAATTTTCAGGATTTCTTATTTTATCAATTGCATTATTAAAAAATGTAAATCCAACTTGTATTACTATAAATGCAATGACTAATGCTGTTATATACTCATATCTGCCATGTCCAAAGGGATGTTCTTTATCTGCCGGTCTGTTTGCTAATTTGACTCCTATAAAGGTTATTACTGAAGAAATTGCATCGGACAAATTATTAAATGCATCTGCCATAACAGATATACTATTTAATAAAATCCCGATAGTAAGTTTTATTATAAAAAGCAAAATATTACTTAAAATACCTACAATACTTCCTAAAAGTCCATATCTTGCCCTTACTTTTACATTCTCTGATTCATCATAATTTTTAACAAATAACTTAATTAAAATCTCTGTCATATAAGCTCCTAAATATAGTGATGAATTTATATTACTGTATTTATACGCCCAATTAAAATAGGTTATTCGTACTATATATTGCAGACCAGCTTTCAAACTGTTCCTCTATTAATGTAAAACCAGTACTCTATATTTCATCAATAAAACCTACAAATATGTTATAGTTGGAATTTTTAATAGCCTGCCTAATAACATTTGCTGTACTCAATCAATTTGCCTCAATTATTTGCATTAGTGATTAAATCTTATAAAATAAGCTCATCTATTACTTGCTTCACACTTCTTATCTCTTTAATTTTGTAAGTTTTTTCACCACAAAATATTAATCCTTTATCAACTTCTCCTTTTACGGCATTAATCAGTGCATTTGTAATACAATATGGTATTTCTTTAGGATTACAATGTTCAAGACACATAAAACATTTTTGTATTTCCCGTTTTGAAGTTGCTAGATTTTCAATAAAAGCATTTTTAATTGCTCTACCTGGCATCCCAACAGGGCTCATTACAATTTCAATATCCTCTTTTTTACAATTAATATATGCCTTTTTGTAAGCATCACTTGCGTCACATTCATAAGTTGCAACAAAGCAAGATGCTATTTGCACCCCATCAGCACCTAAACTTAAATAATGCTCTATATCAGATTTACTATCTATACCTCCAGCCACAACCACCGGAATTTCTCTATTGTATTTTTCTTCAAACTGTTTTTTATAGTTAATTATTGATTTAATTTCTTCATCATAGTTTAGGTTTTCTATATTATCCAATTGCTCTTTTGAAAATCCTAAATGTCCTCCTGCACTTGGTCCTTCTATTACTAGCAAATCTGCTGTAGTATTATATTTTTTATCCCACATCTTTAATATTACAGAAGCTGCTTTCAATGAAGAAACTATGGGAGCAATTTTAGACTGAAAACCTTTTACCAGCTCTGGGAGCTTAATAGGAAGACCTGCTCCGGAAATTATAATATCTGCTCCTGCTTTTGCTGCTTCTATAACATATCTTTCATATTCTCTGGTTGCTACCATTATATTAACTCCGATAATTCCATCTTGAGCTTTTTCTTTAGCTAATTTTATATGCTTTTTTATTGCCCTTAAATTAGTTTCAATTGGATTTTTGTAAAATCCTTCTTCATCGTAACCAATTTGAGCTGTAGATATTATACCTATTCCTCCTTCTTTTGCAACTGCTCCTGAAAGGTTAGATAAACTTATTCCTACACCCATACCTCCTTGTATAATGGGTATCCTTGCTTGTAAATTCCCTATTTTTAATGGTTTTAAATTCATAAAAGCACTCCTTTGAAAATTAGTTTGATAATCAAAATATTCACTTTGATTATAAAAGCTTTTTTAAAATTTGTCAATAGGAATGTAATTTTATTTTCTACTTTATATAGTATTTAAAACTATGTTAGTTATTTGAATCCCATGAATATTTACAACGCTCTTTATTCATATAAAACATCGACTAAAAATAACCCTTGACCCGGTGCAGTAAACCCCGCTTTTCCCCTTTCCTTAGATTCCATAATTTCTTTTAAGTCATCCATGTTCATAGTTCCTTCTCCTATTTGAATTAGTGTCCCTGTCAGTATCCTTACCATGTTATATAAAAACCCATTACCATGATATAACAGTCTTATTTCATCATTTTCATAGAAAATATCTATTGAGTAGATAGTTCTTATGGTTGACTTTTTTGTTTTTTTAGTAGTACTAAAAGATGCAAAATCATGTTCTCCAATCAGATATTTAGTTGCCTTTTTCATTTTTTCTATGTTAAGATTCTTTGGGTAATGATAAACATAATTTCTTTCAAATACCTTTTGTTCTTCTTGGTTACATATTCTGTATAAATACTTTTTTGACTTTGCATTTAGTCTTGAATGAAATCTATCATCTGCTTCTTCAATGTTAATTACCACTATATCTTTGGGAAGGTAATTGTTTATATATTTTTTCATTTGAAACAGGCTCATGTTTGAATTGGTATAAAAATTAGCTATTTGCTTGTATGCATGAACACCTGCGTCTGTCCTCCCAGAACCAATTATTTCAATGTTTTCATTGGTCATTTTATTTAATAAATCATCAAACTTTTGAGAAATTGTATTCTTTGTATTACCTTGTTTTTGCCAACCATCATATTTTGTTCCATCATACTGTATAGATATTTTTATGTTTCTCATATTTTGCTCCAAAGCTCAAATGAATTTGATTGTAATTCCTTTGAGCAGCAAACACAAAGAATGATTAATATGTGCTTGCCTTTTCCTTTCGTTAAAATTATTTTATCCAAGCCCTATACTTACTTAAGATATGCTATTATTCATAACTTTATTAGAGCTGTGTATAGAAATTAACATACTTTCTTAAAATGTTAAAAGCTCTTTTGCCTATTGACAAAAGAGCTTAAATTTTTATCCATGTAATAATTTTTGTACTATTGATGCATCGCTCTTTGATTGAGCTGATTGTGCAAACATTCTATATTTTTCAAGAATTTCGTTTTTCTTCATATCAGAGATTTCTTTGCCAACATCTAAATCTTCTATCTTAGATCTTGCACCTGTTAAGTTTTCTTCTGCGATTTCATTATAGCTTATTCTATGATCAAGTGCATTAGAAGATGCTCCTATTCCTGTCATGCTATCAGATACCTTTTCTAAAGCTTTATCAATGTCTGATAAATCAAAATCCTTAGTAACGTCAAACTCTGCAATTCCTAATGTATCAAGTGTTGAGTTAGCAATTTGAATCTTGCTTCCTTTTCCATCTGGACCAGTTGCTGTATTAAGGTTTTCAGCTCCTCCATTAAGTACTTTAATGGTATTAAATTCTGTTCCTTTTGCTGCATCTTGAATTGAACCTTTTAGCTGTTCAATTTCATGTTGCATGGCTTGTTTGTCATCGTCTGCATAAATTCCATTAGATGCCTGAACACCAAGTTCTCGCATTCTTTGAAGACTTTCTTTTATAGAATTTAATCCACCTTCTGCTGTTTGGTATAAATTCTTTGCTGCTTGTGCATTCCTTACTCCTGTTGAGTATCCTGATTCTTGGGACTTAAGACCTTCTGCAATAGTTAACCCTGCTGCGTTATCTGCTGCTTTGTTAATCTTCTTCATAGACGCTAATGAATTATAGTTATTTTGTAAACTTCTGCCAACTGATAATGACATAGTATCACCAACCTCTCTAAAAACTTTATTATTAAATATACTATTTAATTCCATTCTACTACATATTTTTTAAAAAGTCAATCTGTCCAATAATTTTTTTGTATACTCATGCTTTGGGTTATTAAATATCTCTTCGGTTGTATCACTTTCTACTATATTCCCCTGATACATAACCGCTACCACATCACACATCTGACGGATTATATCTAAATCATGAGATACAAAAATATAAGAAAGATTAAATTTATCTCTAAGTTCTAATAAAAGTTTCAATATTTTTGCACCCACTGTTACATCAAGTGCAGAAACAGGTTCATCTAAAATTACTATTTTGGGATTAACTATAAGAGATGTGCCTATGCACACTCTTTGCCTTTGTCCTCCACTTAATTCTTTAGGATATCTTATGCCATATTCCTTTGTTAACCCCACTTCTAAAAGCATAGAATTTATCATTTCTTTTCTTTGTGCACCAGAGTATTTTCCTTTAATTTTCATAGGCTCTTCTAAAATCCAGTTAATATTTCTTTTAGGATTTAAGCTGCTAAATGGATCTTGAAAAACCATCTGAGGTTTGTTTCCATGCAAATCTAAATTGCCCTCAACATCTCTAATTAGCCCTAAAATTGCCTTACAAAGTGTAGTCTTTCCACTACCACTTTCTCCAACAATGCCAAGTATTTCACCTTCTTTTAATGTAAGTGACACACTATTTACTACTTTTTTAAGACCACTTTTTTCTCTATAATAAACATTTACATTATTAAGTTCAATTAATGTTTTATTGTAAGCAAAGTCAGTATAACCCTTTAATCTTACATCTCTTGAAAAAGTAGAATTTAATAATTTTCTGGTATAATTATCTTTAGGATTGCTAAATACTTGATGGGTTTTATCCATTTCAACTATACTACCTTTATTCATAATTAAAATTCTGTCACATAAATTTTTTACTATTCTTAAGTCATGAGAAATAAAGATTACAGTTGTTTTATTATCTTTATTTATTTTTTTTATTAATTTAAGGATTTGCACCTGAATTGCCTTATCTAGTGCCGTTGTCGGCTCATCAGCAATAAGCACTCTGGGGTTTGCAATCATAGCCATTGCAATAACTGCTCTTTGCCTCATTCCTCCTGACAGTTGATGGGGATATTTATCGTATACTTCTAAGGGATTCCTAAGCCCTACCTCTGTTAAAATGTTTATTGCTTTTTCTTTTAATTCTTCATTTTTATTTATGTTGTGTATTTTTAAGGTTTCTTCCACTTGGTAACCTATTTTTAGAAGTGGATTTAGGGAAGTCATTGGCTCTTGAAATACCATTCCCATATGTTTTCCATTAATTTTTCTGCGTTCTTCTTTGTTCATCTTAATAAGATCTTTTTCATAATATTTTATACTTCCCATTACCTTTGCATCCTTTGGAAGTAATCCTAATATAGTTAGGGCTGTCATAGTTTTTCCTGATCCTGATTCTCCAACCACTCCAAGAATCTCACCTTCTTCTACAGAAAAAGTAATATCATTGATAATTTTATTATGATTTAGTTCTACTGATAAATCTTTTATTTCAAGGATCTTTTTGCTCAATTCTTCACCTCATTACTTAATTCCATCATGAATTATATTAAAACTTAATATCATAAAAACTATTACTGTGCCAACACTTAATGCGTACCAAGGTGAAGAAAATAAATATGTCTGAGATTCAAAAAGCATTCTTCCAAGGCTTGCATTTGGAGGTTGTATACCCAATCCTAAATAACTCATGGAAGCTTCTGCTAATACTGCATTATTAAATCCAATAACTATTGAAGACAAAATTATAGGCATGGTATTTGGCATAATATGAAAGAATATAATTCTTAAATTACCTGCCCCCTGTACCTTAGCACTTCTAACAAAATCTCGCTCTTTTAGTGTTTTAACTTCACTTCTTACAACACGAACAAAACTTGGAATAAATGTAATACCAAGTGCCAAAACAATATTATATTTACCTGTACCTAACACACATATAATAACCAATGCTAATAATATACTTGGAAATGCAATAATTCCATCATTTATTCTCATAACAACTTCATCAATAATACCACCAAAATAGCCTGTTAACGCTCCTATTATAATGCCGAAAAAAACTCCAATAAATACAGTTGAAATTGCCACTAAAAAAGTAACCTTAATTCCTTCCATAATTCTGCTAAAAATGTCTCTGCCAAAGTTATCTGTTCCAAATATATGTGATAAACTTGGAGGCATATTTTTTTCTCTTCCATTCATAGCGTCAGGCATATATGGTGTATACACAATTCCAACCAATAATATAATTATTACTATTGACAACATTATTAAGCCAATTATTAAGTTTTTATTTAATTTTCCTTTTAGTTTTATATTCATATTCTGCACCTATGCTAATCTACTCGAGGATCTATATGCTTATATAACATATCTACAATAAAATTTATTACAATTACAATTACTGCCATATATAGTACTATTGCCTGTACAATATTAAAATCTCTGTTAGAAATGGATACTATTAATAACCTTCCAAGACCTGGTATATTAAATACTTGTTCAACTATAATACTGCCTGCTAAAATATCTGCCATTACCATCCCAAAAAAGGTAATTACAGGAATTAATGCATTTTTCAATACATGCTTATATAAAACATAATTTTCACTGCTTCCTTTTGAGTAGGCTGTTCGTACATAATCTTGCGTTAATTGATTAATTATTGAGCTTCTTAAAAATTTAATTACCATAGAACTCTTTGGAAGTGCTATTGCTAAAGCTGGATATATTAAAAAGTTTATAAAACCAGTTATGTTCGTTTTGAAATCTATAAATTTACCCGGGGTAAACCATTTTAAAATTATTCCAAATATTAATGTTATAATTATGCCTAGGAAAAATGGAGGTATTGCCATAGTAATCTGGCTTAAAGTACTGATTAACTGATCAATTATTCCACCTTCTTTTTTCGCTGAAAGTATACCAAGAGGTATGGATATTAATACTATCATAACAATAGAAATGAGCCCAAGGCTAATAGATACAGGAAGCCTTTCTTTAAGTAATTCATTAACCGGCTGCTTATACTGACTTGATATTCCAAAATCACCTTTAATTACTCCGCCTATCCATGTTAAATATCTATTTATAAGTGGCTTATTGTATCCTAATTCTTCATTTAGAGCTTCTATTGCTTCCTTAGTTGCCTCTGTTCCAAGTTTTGATATTGCACTATTTCCGGGGATTATTGTAAATATTGAAAAGGTAACAAATGAGATTACCAACAAAGTAATAATGAGAGTTATTATTTTTTTCACTATATATTTCATTTGTTACCTCCAAACTATATTATTATTTTTTATAATATACCGATGCCATATCCTGAACATAAATAGGATAGAATGTATATCCTCCAAGACGTTTGTTTACAGCAACTAATAATGCAGGGTCTTGTAAATAAACCGATGCACCATCTTTTGTAAGAATTTCTTGAATTTCTTTGTATAATTTTATTTTTTCATTATCATCTGTTGAACTGATTGCCTGCTTTAATAAATTATCAAAGGTTTCGTTTTTATAGTTAACAAAATTATTACTTGCAGTAGAAGAATATCTTTCAAGTATATCTCTTGGAGATAATTTCCCTTCAAGCCCAATTATGGTTGACTGATAATTTTTTGACGTATATACATCGCTAAGCCAGGCTGCCCATTCAACTAATTGTATCTTCGCATTAATATTTACTGCTTTTAGTTGTTCGACAATTACTTGGGCTGTATCTACATGAAACTGGTAGTTTGATGGAACTGTAATAGTAAAGTCAAACCCTTGCTCATATCCTGCTTCTTTAAGTAAGTCCTTAGCCTTTTGTACATCATTTAAGTAATAGTTTTCAAGTTCACTATTATAATATTTTCCAAAACCATGAAACATATTTGTGCCTATAATATTTCCATGTCCTCCGGCAACCATGTCAATTATCTCTTGTTTATTTATTGCATAATTCATTGCCTGTCTGACTAATTCATTATCAAACGGCTCCGCATTATTATTTAGAAATAGTCCTTGTACTAAATTCATATTCCCAATTTCAATGTTATAGCTGTCTTTTAATTCATCTACCTGAGTAATGGTTAGATAAGGGAAAATATCAATTGCATTTGCCTTTAACTCTAAAAATGCCGCATCTGTATTAGATGATATCTTAAATGTAACTTCATCTAAGTATGGCTTTTTTATATCCCAATAACTATCAAACTTTCTAACTACAACGCTTTGCTGAGGTGAGTATGAGGTAAATCGAAATGGACCTGTTCCTACTGGATTTGTATTTAGGCTCTTAGCATCCTCAGGTACTATTGCATTAGTAAAATAACCTATTAACTCTGTATCTGCTTCTTTAAGTTTTACTTCTACAGTTTTTTCATCTACAGCATTTATTTCTAAAATATTAGAAAATGCTGATATGGATACTACCTCAGGATCGATTGTATCAAGCATACCAGCACATCTTTTAATTGAATATATTATATCATCAACTGTAACAAGACTGCCATCATGAAACTTAATACCTTCCCTTAAGGTAAAGATATAAGTCTTTGCACCGTCTAAAAGCTCGTATTTACTTGCCACAGCTGGAACTAAATTTCCTTCTTTATCAGGCTTTACAAGGCCCTCAAATATATTAAACAATACTTCTCTGGTTCCTGCCGCTACTGCTTTGTGTGGGTCAAGACTGTCTATATCTTGTGTTATTCCTACTATTACTGAACCTCCATAGGTTGGTTCATCTAAATTATTTTGAGAGATATTATCATTTGTGGGAGTGGTAGTTTCCTCGTTTGACCTTTTGTCTTGGCATCCGCTAAGTACAATGGTCATTAAAAGTACTAACATCATAAAAAGGGATAACTTTTTATTTCCTTTTTTCATATTGTGACTCCTCTTTTAATATTCTCGCATTATTAAATTGTTGTTTTTATATTTTATTACTAATTCCTGTAAAATGCAAGGTATTTTTTTAGTATTTTATTGTTGTTATCATATGTTGTTACTCTATATGATATCGACAATATTAAATCTTCTTTTAATATGGCTATTCCTCCCCAGCCTTAAAGTTATAAATTGGTTTAATAATTTTAACAATATCGGCAGTTTCTTTAATATTATTGATTATTTCATCAATAGATTTATATGCCATTGGACATTCATCTAAGGTATTGTTATTAACAGAAGTTGTGTAAATTCCTTTCATTTGTCTTTTAAACTCTGATACGGTAAATGAATCTTTTGCTGCTCTTCTTGACATTAATCTTCCTGCACCGTGGGGAGCTGAGTAATTCCAATCTGCATTTCCCTTTCCTATGCAAATTAAAGAACCATCCCTCATATTAATTGGTATTAAAAGTTTTTCTCCATCCTTTGCAGATACTGCACCTTTCCTTAAAATCATTTGTTCAGTGTCAATGTAATTATGAATGGTAGTAAATTCTTCCTCTACTTTTAACTTCATTCCACGAATAATTTCATCCATCATTGCTTTTCTATTTAACGCTGCAAAGTTTTGAATCAGTTTCATATCATGAATATAATCCTCAAACAAATCACCCTTTAAATATGCTAATGTTTTTGGTATATCTGTATTTGTCTGATTCTTTAATGACTTAATAGCACTTTGAATTTCATTTACCCTGCCACAAGCTTTGTACTCATTTATTAAGTCTTCCATATCCCCTTTAGAAAAACCATTTAGTCCATTATATGCTTCTTCTTGATAAAGTTTTGCTATCTCCAATCCTATATGTCTTGAACCGGAATGAATTACAACATAAATAACCCCTTCATTATCTTTATCTACTTCAATAAAATGATTTCCTCCGCCTAATGTACCCATGCTCAACTGTGCTCTTTGCAAATTAATTTTTCCTGAATTCAAACATCTTAATTTTGTTAAATCTATCTCATCATTATATTTATGAAGTGTTTTTCTAATATTGAAGCCTGATGGTATTTTTTCATAAATCAATTTATCTAGTTTTTCTAATTCAATGTGGCTATTTTTTATCCTGATAGTTTCCATACCACAGCCAATATCTACACCAACAAGATTAGGAACTACTTTATCTGTTATTGTCATAGTTGTTCCAATTGTACATCCCGCTCCTGCATGGACATCCGGCATAATTCTTATTTTTGAATCTTCAATAAAGTTTTGATTGCATAATAACTTTACTTGCTCTAATGCTACATCTTCAATATTATCAGTAAATACTTTTGCTGTATTATATTTTCCCTGAACCTCTTTCATTAATATTCCTCTTTTCTTCTTATTTCATTTAATCGTTTCTTCTTCTGGTTTATGTGATGAACCTTAGCTCTTGGATAATATTTACTGCATTTTTGACAATATCCAAAATGTACTGCATCTCTGTTTTTTTCGCATTTTCCATTTGATATATAATGTTTACATACGGTTTCTCTTGTTTTTGCCATGTTGACCTCCAAATTAAATGTTACATATATCTGGATTATTATTCACCAAAATCTTTTTCATCGATTACTTTTATTTTGCCAATTAAAAAGCCGGTTTAATAAACGCAACTTTGCTTTATTAAATCGACTTTTGATTACTTTTTAGGTTTTAAAATACTATTGCAAATGTGAATAGTTAATTAAAAATCATTTCATTCTTTCATTACTAAAATTATATGAATATATATTTTTTACTATTCATAAAAGTATTTATTATTACATACTTTATATTATTTTATTAATTGAATAAATAGCACGATTTTATTCATGCTGAACGTTTAAATTTTTATATATTTCCCTTGAGAGGAACATAAGGTGTTTTCATAAAACGAATAGCATAAATCTATATGAAATTGTTGAAAATAATTTTCTTTTATATGTTGATTGTAGATATTAAAATATCTGTTCATTTCATAACTTTTCATTAGAATTCCTCCTTTCCTAAATTTATTTGTTAATATGATTCATTTATTTCACATATAGTATATCGGTTGTTTTTTCTATTTCATAACCTCAATGTTTATTTTAAACTAAAATTGACCTAAATATCGCTAGTCCAATATAATATATCTATATAGAATTTATAGATATATTATATGCAAAATATATTTTTGCATGTCCTGTCTTGTTCTTTATCATTAGTTAATCCAAATGTTCAAAGGCGTTATATGCCTTAATTAGCTGTTCTTCTCTCCAAGTATAACCTAGTAAATCATTGTAATCTCTGTAATGATATTCGATTACCCAAATAAGTGCTAAATATAAATCGTATAACGCAGATCTGATTTTTGCATTTTTATCTAGTTCTTCAACATTTAAACTATATCCATCAAAAAATCTTCTACTGTGTGCATGTTTACGGAAAAAATACTCCATTAGCGGGTCACCCCATAATGCCCTTTCAAAATCAATTATTCCTGTAATTACTTCGTTCTTAACCAAGACATTGCCCTGCCACAGATCCCAATGTATTAGTTTAGCTGTTTTCACGTCATCACAAGCATATAAAAACGAGCTAAAAATGTTCTCAATCTTTCCATAAGCCAATGGTAATTTTATATCCGCTTCCTTACCATCTGACAGTATATCTGATGCTATACTTCCAAAGGCTTTCTTCCAGCTTCCGAACTGTTTATCTTTTTGTGCTAAATACCCAAATGTTTTATTTTCTATTCTATTGATTTGTCTGTTTAATCTCCCTATCTGATATAAAATGTCACCATTCTTCTCTTCACTTAATTCCGACGAAAGAGCATTAAAGTTTCTGCCTGAAATTTTTTCCATGAAAAAATATTCCCCATCGCATCGTGTTTTTGTTTTATCATAGAATAACACTTGAGGAACCACGACGTTTGTGTTTTCCTTTACCAATGTTAATGCCTCAACTTCTGCCCTCATTGCGTATTTTTCGTACCTTAAAATTCGGCATTCATCTTTTGGTGCAATTTTCAATACGACTTTTTTATCCTCTAATTTCACTATATATATCGAACTAAATTCACCTATATTATTCTCGACAAACTCCTTAACTGGCATTCCAAATGAGTGTTGTACAAGGTCGTGTATTTGATTAGCTGTCAATCTATTCTTTGTTGAACTATTCATATTTATCTCCCCCTCTCAGTTACATAACAAACATGACAAATAAAATGGGAAATGTTTTCTTCATATCTCTGTTTGTCAATAAATACACTACTCCAAAAATAAATCCAGACAATGCAGATAATAATCCCACTGCTAAAGATCCTTTTGTAAGGCAATGCATTATTCCCCATGTTAATGCCACACCTATGCCACCATATGGGAAGTTTTCTTTCTTAAAACATAGTTCACAGGCTTTTTGTGCAAAAATGATAATGAGAGTAAACAATACTGTTTCAAATATGTAGTATATATATTGAAAAATAAATTTAAGCCAACCGTTGTAATTAAATTCCTTAACGATTTTAAAGCCATTCCAATCAATATAAGAAACAATAATCATAAAAATAATGCAAATAATTATCATTATCCTCTGCCAAATTTTCATACTACCTTTACTTTCAAATAAATCAAACTGATATTTCTTCTTTGATACTTTTACAAGTATAGCCCCAATGATTGCCCATGTAATGCAAGTTACTGTCCAGTGCAAAATGTTTTGAATTGTTGTCCATTCACCTATTGGAGCATTATAGATAATAGGCTCCAGTAAGAAAGCATAGATCGCTTCTACTCCTAATCCAGCAAAAGAACATAATGCCAATAGTAAAAATTTTAATCCTGTCACTTTTTTCATATTGGTACCTCTCCTTGTATATTTTTTTGTATTACTAAATATTTCAATCACATAGATTAATTATACTTATTAATGGTATAGAAGCTTAAGATCTTTTAATAGACATTATTAGGCTATCCATCAATTCTCCATCTGTTATTTCTCTTTTCTTTATAACTTTAATAGGTTTAAACCCACATTTTTCATAGCATTTAATAGCTCGTTCATTCCATGTTTGAGGATCAATAAAAACCTCATCAGCATCTTTTTGTTCAAACAAGTAACCGAGTAGTAGCTGAAGTATTTCTGTTCCATAGCCTTTATTTCTATCCCCATCATCAGCTATAAATAAATCAATGCCATAATTGTTTTTTGAAATATCAACTATTAACTCATCCTTTAAATCATAATCTTCATTGCTATTTATTGGAAAATATTGAATATATCCTGCCGGACTTTTGTGTATTTCGATTATACAAGCAACCACAAGACTTTCACCTATCACTTTGGGACGGAATTTATCAAGTACCTTTTTAATGTCAAATACATTTTTCACTCCCTCATAATATTTCAATACTACTGGATTAGAGAGCCAGCTAACCATTAAATTATAGTCAGCGTCACAATCCTTCATTTTACGAATTTCAATTGATGAACCTTTACAAAGATAGTTCATGGTTATCCTCCTTTTATATTAAAGTCATATTAAAAGTTATGCAATTCTGAATACGAGCAATCATCAATTAATTACCAGTTTATATTAATCAATTCAGTATTTTTAAATATATTCATTGTATCTAAAAATATTGTTAAATACAAACTATAAACGTGTAAAAACACATCCATAAATTTGCATAAGAAATAATTTAAAAAACTAAACATTTATACAAATTCCTAGTATAATAAAGTTTGCACACAACATTAAAAAGGAATTATGATAATTTTTCCATTTTTTCACAACAGCCACCTCCCACAAAAGAGAAATAACTGTATTTCTTCATTATATATTAAAAAAAGTAAAAATAATAGCAAATCAATCTATTTTAGTGTAAAAATAAATAAATTGATTTGCCTAAGTTAATGACATTGTGTAAATCCAAGTTTTAATATCTTTCCAAATTATAAAGCTTATGCTAAAATTCAATATTTTTGCCAAAACAATTAACTTTATCTGATAATTCAACTATTAGTTTATCCCTAAGTAAAACCATCCATTCTGGTTCATTTTCATATTTATCATGTAAAGTGCGTAAACGCCTAGTATATCCAAATAGGTCACAATAACGTTTGAATACAGGGCTTAGTGCAAGTTCCTCATTATTTATCTCACCTTCACTACGATAGCCAGATATGAAGTTTGATATTGCAAAGTCACAGTGCTTTTTATCTAATGTGCTTTTAATTGCTCTGATGGAACGATCTATATCGATGATAAACCAATGATATATGGAGTCATCAAAATCAATAGGACAAAATTCTTTCGTCTTACTATCATAGAAGACATTTTGAGCCTCAAAATCATAATGGACTAAACCATAGTTAGTTCGTGTTTGTGGCAATTTGCAGAGAAAATTTTTTAATAACTTTATTTCAGTATGAGCAGCATCGTTTACCTTATATTCCCTTAATAATTTTTCACACCAGTCAAGTTGTTGTTTCCAATCTGGACGAGTTGCTTCAATTGGTTCAAAACATGTGCTAAGTTTATGTAAATTGGCAAGGGATTTACCAAATTCAAAATATAGTTCATGGGAATACTCTATCTGCGTTAATGGTTTACCACCAACATCTTTAAAAACAACGGCTATATATTCGCCCCATGGAGTGTTGGAAATAACAAGTTCCTTACCATCTTTTGCTGAAACTGTTTCAACAGCTCGATATTTCATTTTATGTAAATATCTCAAAAATTCCAACTCTGCCTGAACATGGGATATCACCTTTTCATCGGTAGGAGCAAAACGTAGAAAACACTTTATATTTCCAATATAAATAGGATAAACCGCATTGGAAGATATCCTAAAATCATTCAAGCTATCCAATTTATTGCTGTTGTAATCCCAATTTTTAATTAGCATGTATACCAAATCTCTATTATCAAAGAGATGTTTAAGTTTCATCATAGGCTAATAATCCTCAAATTTATTTTCATACTTTTTTCAAAAACAGAAATCATCTAAATCTTTGCATTCATTGGCCAGATATTCTAAATCACTTATACGCTGTTCATTAGACAAATCGTCATATAGTATACTTTCAAGAAAAGCCCATATGTCTTCCAATTTCCTTCTTACAGTATAAAAAGATAACATATCTTGATCTAGAATAAATTCCGGACGAATGTTGATGTAATGTTTAAGGAAGATATCCCAATAATCTTTTTTAGCAAACATAAACAAATCGGCCTCAGTCGGCCCAAGCTTCAACCCTTCCCAATCCACAAGAACAATGTGATCACTTTGCATAAGATTAAAGCCATGTGCATCTGTATGGCAAATCACCATTTTGCTATTTTTTTGTTTAACAATATTTAATAAATACTTGATTTCATTAATTTTTATTTTTAGTTGTTCAAGGCAAGGCTGCAATATTATTTTTATATCATCAGGCAAAGTCACATAGTCGTCTGATATATATTTCTCCAAAGAAGAGCAGAAACACACATCGAAATTTTCTCTAATTTTATCCATATTTATGGGGATTTCTTGACCGTAGCTATGTAAATGTGCCATGATTTCGGCTATTTCGATAATCTGTGTATGTGTTAATTTATTTTTTTCAATTGCTTCACCATTAATGTAGTCAAATAAAGTATATACATTTTCATTATCTTCATAACGATAACTTCCACTATTAGTTGTTATGGGTTGTATGATTTTACCTTGAAGTTTAGTGTTTTGGTTTAACCACAATAAAACTGGCATATAATTATCTATATTTTCAATCCATAAAGATGTTTGAGTCAATCTTTTATCATAAACTTTCAAAAAGAAATTATCATTTTTTGTTTTTATTTTATACGCAGAAGCTGACAAACCGCCTCTTGTTTCAACTATACCTGTACATTTAATACCGAATTGGGTTTTTAGTATACTGGTAATTTTATCCATAGTTAACACTCTCCATAACAAAATTTTATTATATAATATCTGAATTTTAATGCTTTGTCAACACTATCCCTTTCTATGATTCAGTTATTGGATAAATAGATATAAATTAATTATATTTAACTTGTTTTTCTCAATATGGATTTTTAGGTTAAGACTATTACACAGGTAAATACATTTTACAATATTTTTCAGCAACTTCACTGGATACTTTAAATTCTTTTATAAGTTGCGAAATTATTGTATCCTTTGAAAATCCTTGTTCTAAATAACCTAGTATTAAGACATTGGATATTTGCTCTAGAAGCTTAAGTCTTTCTTCTTCTCTTCCCTCTTCTCTTCCTTCTTCTCTCATCATCCAATCATGTTCTAATGATAACATATACCTTTCACCCACTTCCTTATTATTCTTTACATCATTAACCATCTGATGTATGTGTTTAAGTTCTGCATTTGCTACATATAATTCGTTTGAATTTTCAACATAGCAAAGCAGTTCCTTAAGTTCCTTATTGTCACCTATTATTCCTTTAGTGTAAAGAAAAATTCTTCTCGCTCCATCCTCCAATGCCAGTTCAAGCTCCTCTGTACAGCGATTTTCAAAAGTGTATTTACTCCTATTCTTGCCAAACAAATCAAATGGTGTACAAAAAATAATTAAAATATTTTTTAATTCTCCGAACTTTCCACCAGAAATTAATAAGTTTCTATCAATTAGTGCTTGATGAAATCGACTTCTTTTGCGTAAATCATTTTCTCTATTTATATGTACATACTTGTTTTGAGCTTGCATTTCCACGTTTGCAATGGTATTGTTATCTAATTTTAGTAAATCAGTGTAATCAGCGACCACGTCCATCCGAATTGCTCGATAATTAGGATCTCCTCCTGTTCGAACTACTTGTGCTTGAATCTCATTAATATGAATATCTTTGCTTAGAACAGTTTCCAGAAAATATTTAATAAATTTCTTACCATACTTGGGATTTATCACAAGCTCATTGAATAGGAAATCATCTAGTAAATTCAGTTCCTCAATAGGTTTGTGAGATAGATATTGGCTTTTACTGATTTTTTTAGTTGTTTTTTCTTCCATAGATACCCTTTCTTAAGACAGGATATTCTAAAGTTGTACTAGCTCCTGCCTCCATAATTATAATGAATTAATGGCAGAAACTGCCTGATGTGTAAATAGACTGTATTGAAATGTTTTACTGTATATCTGATATTATAATGTTTTTTTATTAACCCGTCAATACTTTTATGAATATTTTTAATTTAATCAAGATTGCTTTTTGCACTTTGAATTTACTGGTGAATTCCTACAATCAAATTGTTATAAAATGCTTACTATAATTAACACTAATACAAAAATTTCTAATCAAATAAAAAAAACCAGAAAAAACTCTGGAGGTCACTGGAAAACTCTGCCATTAGTTTTTTCTGGTTTTTTATTTAGTTATTACTTATTCACCTTATTTCAAATTTAGGACAAATATTTCAACAGCGTTAAAGATATAGACAAAACACAGTCTCAAACCTTAAACAAACTTTCATGAGTTCTTGACTGTAATTCTTAAGATTTACTCAAGAACCCAATGAATAGGTTTTATTAAACATCATCCCTTTATAGTTACTATTTCCTCCAAATGCCTTAAAATATTACCATTCCCTACAGATATATTACCCACCTTATCACATATCTTTTCTATATATTCAAGCTCCTTCAATCTATATAATATAGCGTTTTCTTCCATTAGTTTTGCAGTATTTAATAAGCTCCTGGTAGAAGCTACTTCTTCACGTCTTGTTATTACATTTGCCTGAGCTTTCTTTTCTGCAATTAGTACTGTATTCATAATTTCCCTTATTTCACCTGGAAGAACTATATCTTTTAATCCACAATAAGCAAATTCAACATATAATTGTTCTTCCTTTTCCTTCAAACAATTAAGCACAAATAACGCTATATTTTCTTTCTGCTCAATTAACTCATCAAATTTATATTTTCCAATATATTCACGCAAAGCAAGCTGAACTAAAACGTGTATCTGGGTTTTATAATCTTTATATGAATTAGTAATTGCTGCTGGATCAGTTATTTTATAGTTACATATAAAATTCATTCTAAGACTTACCTTATCAGCAGTTAAAATCTCCTGTCCTGCAATATCAATTTGTTGAATACGAACATCTACCAAATTGCAAAATACCTTTACACTTCCATTCCAGAAAAAATATGTACCTGCACTTAATTTCTTTTGAAGTATTCCATCAAAATATAACAATCCCGTAAAGCCATCTAATACTTCAATTCTTGTATAATATTTAATAGGTATTGATGCTAAAAGATTTGTATTTATTTCTGTAATTTCTGGCTTAGTTATGTTAATATATGTAAAGCTTTGTTTTTTAAATATATTCCAAAAATAGTATCTTCCAGCTTGTAAAACCTCACTAATTTTTCCATCTTCGTATCTTATAGCCATTTGACCGTCCGATATATCTACTTTGCAAACACATTCTTCAAATCCCTTATCTTTAAAAAAGCTTTCAATATTATAATCTTTAAGTTTTATTTCACCCTCTGCTTTTAAAATCATAAGACTTTCACCGAATATTTTATTAATACTATGCTTTCCAGAATTAAGCATCGAAATAAAAATTCCATCTTTAAATAATAATCCTCTTTCATTGTCTTTTATAATTATTTTCATAAAATTCATCTCCATTCTTTTTAGATAATACACCTCTTTACGGAATTATGATTAAGAAATACTTTTCTTTATTCGGTTACTACCCTTTAGCAATAATGGAATAAAAATAGTAATTTCGATATCCTCAAAATTCAGGTAAAGAAAGTGCTGCAACTTGAAAAACTTATACAAATCACAATATCTCTTGGTTATTTTTGTAAGATGTGGAATCGAACCACAGGTCATAAACCTTACCATTTTTCCTTTAAATAGAAAATTAAAACTACTCTACCATTGAGTTATCCTATATTAGGAAACGGATTCGAACCGTTAACACGTTTTTGGTACACGCCTTACCACTTGGCTACTCGTTTAGAGGAGGGATTTGAACCCTCGTATATGCACAATCACCTTTATCTGGCATATCAAAAGTTACTACCTTGATACCACATGGTAATACATACCATTGTATAAGATAAAAGCTATCTAAAAATGCTTTCGCATAATTATCCTTTTACAACACCTATTGTTTTTAATTTTTTTATAGGCCTTACTAAATCTTTTTGATTTTCCATTACTGCATCTATGTCTTTATAAGCAAATCTACTTTCCTCTGGAACATCTTTTTTACTATGTTTTCCTAGTATTATCCCATTATTTTTTAGATCTACCATTACTTCTTCTACAGTAAATTTCTCCATTGCCACAGTTCTTGAATATTTTCTTCCTGCACCATGACTTGAAGTGTCAAAACTTAATTTATTTCCAAATCCCTCTACAACATAGCTATATGAACCCATAGCCCCAGGAATTACTGCTAACTCTTTCTCTCTTACCCTTGTAGCACCTTTTCTATGAACCCAAACATCTTCACCATAATGATTTTCATGTGATGCATAGTTGTGATGACAGTTTATTTCCATTGTGTATGAAAAATCAATGTTAGTAAATTTACTCATATATCTTTCCAATATTAGCTTAGTAGTATTCATCATATGTTTTCTGTTTTCATAAGCAAAATCCAACGCCAAATTCATCCAATTAATATATTTCTTGCCCTCTTTTGAATCAATAGGTAAAAATGCAAGCCTAAAATCATCAGGTACCCTGGAATACCATTTTTCATTAAGTTCCCTAGCTTTTGTATGAAATAAATCACAAATTCTTTTTCCAAAATTTCTACTTCCTGAATGCAACATAATGCCTAAAAATCCATTCTCATCTTCTTGAATTTCAATAAAATGATTTCCTCCTCCAAGAGTTCCGATCTGGTAATATCCATTTTGTATTTGCTCAAAAAGTTCTAAAGTATCTATATATTTTTCTTTTTCTTCTAAGGCTCTGTCTAACACTAAACATTCCTGAGGTTTTTTTTGATGCATACGACCAACTGGTATATTTCTTAAGATATCACCTACCATAGCTTGTATAAACGTTCCATTTCCCGTTGTAATGTCTTTTATCTGTGAAACTTTAATATCAGTTCCCACAAACCCCATACCGCATCCAATATCAACTCCAACTGCATTTGGAACAATAACATCTTTAGTGGCAATAACACCACCAATTGGCATTCCCATACCTGTGTGTGTGTCTGGCATTAATGCCACCCACTTATGTATAAAAGGTAGGTTTGCCAGATTATAGGCTTGTAAAAGACAGCTTTCATCAATATCACTTTCTTTTTCCAACCATACTTTTATAGGAAACTTTGTATTTTCATTTTCAATTATAAACATAGTATCACTCCTTTTCAAATTGTTTACTCAATTATTTCACTCATCATTAATCTAAATGTGTAAGAACACCGAGTTATTATATTTAAGATATTAACATTACTAACTGGTAAAAGCATCTAAAAAAGTTTACGAACTTGATTAGGTAATCTTATTGTGATACACTAAAAATATATCTTTTGCTAAGGAGGGGTTATTGAAGATTATGGGAAACTTTTCTGAACTTATAAAAAATTTTGATAAAATAAGAGATTACATGCGAGACTTTTATATTTATGGCTTTAAATCCCGCTCCGACTTTAATTTAAAATCTTTACGCAGTTATGATAATGAAAAACGCAGGATTGAGGGATATCTAAAAGATTATATTACCTACGGTTATAATAAAAATGGTAAAAGCTTTACAATATCTTTGGATTCATCTAACATATATTCTAATCCTCTTTATAAAGCTTGGAAATCTAAAAGCTTTACATCAAATGATGTTATGCTACATTTTTATTTACTAGATATTTTCAATGTGCAAAACGAAAAATTATCAGTAGTTAAATTAACTGAAATCTTAAATGATAAATACAGCGTTCTTTTTGAGCCTCAAACTGTACGCTTAAAATGTCTTGAATATGCAAATGAAGGGATTTTAATTAGAGAGAAGAAAGGGGCGTCTATTTATTATGGTCTGTCTGATTTTTATTTTAATGATTTAATAAATAAATATCCTCTTATCTTAGATGCGGTTAAGTTTTTTTCTGAAGTTGCACCTTTTGGAGTTATCGGAAGCTTTATTTTAGATAATGAAGATGAAGTTAATAAAACATTTTCATTTAAGCATCATTATATTGTACATACATTGGAAGATGATATTTTATTTAAAGTATTACCGGCAATTAAAAATAATAGAATTATTAGATTTCAAAATTTCAGTGAGAAGAAAAAAGTCATCACGTTCTATGAAGGTCTTCCAGTTAAGATTTTTTGTAGTACTACTACTGGCAGAAGATATTTGTGTATCTTCAAAACTAATACCAGACGCTTCTCATGCTTTAGACTTGATTATATAAAATCCATAAATATTCTTGATACATATCCAAATGGTGAATTGCTTAAAGAAAAGCTTAGTCTGAATTTAAATAATGTTTGGGGTGTTGGATTTGGCGGTAGAAGTAGAATTGAATATTTTAATATGAAATTATTTATTAAGGAAGATTGTGAAAGTTATGTTGTTGATAGAATTTATAGAGAGGGCCGTGGCGGTACTCTTACAAAAATATGTGATAATACTTTTTTATACTCTAAAACCTTTTTCGATGCAAATGAAGTTTCTCCTTTTATTAAAACTTTTATGGGAAGAATTATATCAATTGAATGCAGTAATGAATCTGTTGTTAAAAGATTTTATAGCGATATTAAGAGCATGTATAATATGTATTTTGAGGTGGATTAAATGGAATTATTTTCTGAAGTATATGGTAGTTATTACAAAGCTTTACGGCATGTATTAGAAGCCTTTAAAAACCAAAATGAATTAAAACGTGATGAGATAACTAAAATTATTGATGATACAGCTTTTTTAGACAGTGCCTTTTTTATTTTACCTCTTTTAGAATCTGGGGAGTGGAATCTTTTAAAAAATAATTCCAATATTTTCACTACAAAGTTTGAATCTAATTGTTTTAAACTCCCTTTAAGTTATTTAGAAAAATCTTGGCTAAAATCTTTATTAAATGATGTTAGAATCAATTTGTTTTTTAGTGAAAGTGAAAAAAAGGACTTAGATAAATTATTTGGGGATGTTTTAGATTTGTTTGAAATTAAAGATTTCCATTTTTTTGATAAAGCATTAGATGGGGATCCTTATGAAGATATTCTTTATATTAATAATTTTAGAGCTATTCTTTTGGCAATTAGAAATAAATCGGTTATAAAAATTTCATATGTAAGTAAAAATGGAAGTTCTTCTTTTAGGCATTTTTATCCTATTAAGTTAGAATATTCAATTAAAGACGATAAATTCCGCCTGATTTGTTACCATTTAAAATCAACTGTATATGTCCTAACTACATTAAACTTATCAAGAATTGAAAATGTATTGCAATCAGAGCTAATTTATATTTCCAATTTTTATCATTCAAAAATTCCATCGAAGCAATTTGTTGTTTTGCAGATTTTTGATGAAAGAAATGCTTTACAGCGTTGTATGATACAGTTTGCAACTTATGAAAAAGAAACTGAGTATGATGAAATTAATAAGACATATACTTGTAAGATTTTTTATAATGCAGATGATGAAACGGAACTTGTTATTAGAGTTTTAAGTTTTGGTCCTATGATTAAAGTGCTTGGTCCTGATCGTTTTTTTAATGAGATTAAATTACGTATTAAGAAGCAAATTGAATTAATTCAGCCTTTTAATTGAACATAATCAATTTGCTAATAATAGATAAGAAATGGAGATTAACATGTTAATACAAGAATATATTAAATTATCATTTATTTTTATTGTAATAATAAGCATTTTGTATATACCTATTTTTTTCATTTTAAAGAAAAGAGGTATAGCAATTATTAGGCAACTAAGCTATTTAGCATTGTTTTTTTCTGCTTTACTTATAATTTTTGCAACATTAATTATATTTAATAAAATTACCTTTAATCCAGAACAACATTTTCTAAACCTAATACCTTTTAAACGATTTAGAGATGATGTAAATGTTTTAAAGACAGTTATAACTGAAATAGTTCCCAATATAATCATATTTATTCCATTAGGATTTTTTATACCAATCGTATTTAAAAAAATGAGAAAGATATATAATACAGCTTTAATTGTGCTTTTAGTTACATTTAGCATAGAATTTTTTCAATATTTTATAGGTCGTAAATCTGATATTGATGATATTATTACAAATCTATTAGGTGGCATAATTGGATATGGAGTATTTAAATCTCTTAATTATTTATTATATAATAAAAAATGGTGGAATACATTAATAGGTAAAGGTTTAAGAATTGTAAACTAAAGACGTGAATTGTTTTGATTAGATGATGAGCTACTCATCCCCCCAAAAAATTTCCGTATAAACTATAACTACAATATAGGAGTGAGTATAATAAATTATAAATACTGTTTAGATGAGAATTTTGATGATTTTGCAAGTGGAAAGGTCATATTCAGCAAATCTGGTTTTACAAATTTTCCTGTAAGGTTAGCACAGGAAATATTTTGCCGTTGTTTAAGTTATTTAGAACCTAATAAAAATATCTGCTTATATGACCCATGTGGTGGTTGTGGTTATTTATTAACCACTCTAGGCTTTTTAAACCAGAACATTATTAGAACTATTGTTTATTCTGATATAAGTGAAGAGGCATTAGATATTGCCAAGCAAAACCTATCACTTTTGACAAATGAAGGAATAGAGAAAAGAATAAATCAATTAGAAACATTTTATAAACAATTTGGAAAAGAATCTCATTTACAAGCTATAGAAAGTGCTAATAAATTGTCTTCATTAATAAGCACACATAATATAAATCCAGATACTTTGATATTCAAAGCGGATATTTTACAAGAACAAGCTTTAGTTAATAAAAGCTTTAAAGCAGATATTGTTTTTGCAGATGTACCATATGGGAATTTAGTTTCTTGGAAAGGAAATGAAGTAATCCCAATTAATACACTACTAAATAATTTAATACCTGTTCTTAATTCAACCTCTGTAGTAGCAATATGTTCAGATAAACAACAAAAAATACAAAACAATGCTTTTATGCGATTAGAAAAGCAACAAATTGGTAAAAGAAAATTTGAACTACTAAGAATAAATCCTAAGTTTAGAGGCGACCATGATTAACGTTTTCAAACTTTAAAATTACACTAACAAAAAGGAAGTCACTGAAAAAGGAGGCCACTGAAAAAGTCCTTCGATACAGTAAATTAATTTTTTAGATGAATATGAGTGTATATATATCCAATTGTGCAGACCGGCCGACGAAGCGTTTATGTTTTGTCAAGACTTTGCTTGCAAAGGCTTGTAAAAAAC
>JAVBPB010000090.1:0-5040 GCA_031549965.1 Mobilisporobacter sp.
TATCCAATTGTGCAGACCGGCCGACGAAGCGTTTATGTTTTGTCAAGACTTTGCTTGCAAAGGCTTGTAAAAAACATGCTGAAGGAGGGTAAGGCAAACAATTGGATATATATACGCTCATATTCATCTGAAAAATTTACACAACCTAAACCAAGGACTTTTTCAGTAACCTCGAGCGAAGCGAGTTCTTTTTTTGTGTGTGCGTTCTTAGCAAATTTCCAGCATCTTAGTTGTTCGACACTCCTGCAACCGCCAGAATATTCAGACACATTCTGACGGAACAGGCTTTTGACCTTTTAATTACCTCCAAAAGGCTAAAACCTAAAGGCAAAGCTATCTCAATTAAACAAATCACATAAAACCTTAAACATATCATGGTTATTTTCCAACTTGGTTTCATTTCCTATTACACAAATATTATTTGAGTCCAACACTGATTTAACTATAGGAGCCAATGCCCTTATATCTTCAACGGTTACGTTAAGGATCTCATTTCTTTCCTTTTGAATATCTTCGTATGAAATATTACTTAAGTATGCATTAAGTGATCTGGTTCCTCTGGCGGATGGATTTAGAGGAGTGTCTAAATTACTTATGGTTCCTATTATATATTTTGTCATATCTCTTTCGTCAGCAGTGAAGTTTTTCACGTAATCATAGACCTTATCGTATATTTCGTTTGTTTCCCTTAGGTTAGGATCACGGTAAGAGGTGAAGTAGGCGTTTCCGTCTCTTGAAAATCCGCACATACAACCGTATGCACCGCCTTTTACTCTTATGTTGTTCCATAGATAATCGTAGCTTAGGATTACGTTTAGTACTTTTAATGCACCTGTATATTTAAAACCGGCTTTTACGAAGTTTCCAGTCCTTGCTACGTATTGAATTTTTCCGGAATATTTAAAGCCTTCGTTTAATGAAATACCTGGAAATTCCATGTTGCCTTTTTTTATGCTGCCTGAATCAAGAACTTCTAAGAATTCTTCAAATTCATTTATGAAATAGTTGTAGCCTTTTTCGCCTGATGTGTAACTTGCTAATAAGTTGTCTTTTTTTATGATGCACTGGGATAAGGCTTTTAGGTTAGCTATTAGTTCTGATTTTTTTTCTTCGAAATTTTGTTCTAGGTCTTCTAGTAACTTGTAGAAACTGATGCCTTCTGTTGTTTCTGAGTAATATGCACTTGGTGAGCAATATGACATAGCCCTTCTCATTGCTGCTGTGTGGCCGGCAGAGTTTAATTGCATCTTGTAGCGGGATTTTAGTTCCGCTATAATTTCGTATAGTCTCTTTTCGTCATCTAGTTTTGAATTAAATATTATTTCTTTTATTAGTTCAAATGCTACATTTATTTTTTCGTATAAAACTTTTACGTTTATGCAAAGCTTTGATGAAAATTTTTCGGCATTGTCATTTAAGCTGTATAAATTCAGGTAAGTGCTTATTCCGCCGGTGTTTATATTTACTTCATTTGCAAGTTCTTGTAATTTGTAGTTTTCTGTGTCTACATAGCCCAATGCAGTTGTAAATATGGATATATAAGGTACTAAATGGCTTGGAACCTGTTTTGTGTCGAATAAAAGTTTTAAATAACCGATTCCGTTTGTAAACATTTGATGGTAAAGAAGTCTTATATTATTTACTTCTATTTTTTCTATATTTAGCGGTTGAGCTTTTTTGTCAATGTCCTCACGACTTAGTAACGGAATGGATTCAATTTCTTCCTTTGTGGATGGTTCTTCCTGATATTGTTTTAATTTTTTTGTGTCTTCTATTAATTTTATTATTTCATCTTTAGATAAACTGTTTTTGTATATGCTTAATTTTTCCTTTATTTTATTTTCAATTTCAGAGGTTAGCCCTTTTTTAGGCTTAATAATTACTATTGATTCATGACGATTGTTAAGAAGCTCTTTTTCTATTAGTCTTTCAAAATAGTTAGTTCCTAAACTGTCTTTTAAAAATGCAAAGGTTTTTATTGCACCTATATGAATAAATGGTTTATTGTCATCATACAGCCAGCTGTCAAATATCTGTATTCCATACATTAGTCCTTTTGGATATCTTCCAAAATCAGCTTCTCTGTACTTAAATTCATAATAATTTATTGCTGCTTCTAAGGATTTTTTATCCATTCCATTGTTTACAATATTATATAAAGTATCTCTTATTACTTTTAAAAACTCCTCTTTCTTTGAGCTATCGGTATTTTTAGCAATTATAGATAGAGTAGGCTGTAATATTCCATTGTCATATGAGCTAAGTATATCTTTTCCTATACCTGCATCAATAAGTGCCTGTTTTAATGGTGCTGCTGGTGCTGATAAAAGTGCATATTCTATTACCTGCATTGCTAAATATAGTTCCTTATCAAGGCTGCTTCCTATAGACAGGTTGTAACTTAAATATGTGTTGTCTTTTTCTGATTCGTTGTTTGCTATAGAATAGTATTCAACTATTTCATTAGCTTGTTCAAATGACTTTTGCAAATGTATTTTTGAATCAACATCTATTTCATCAAAGTTACTTAGATAATTTTCATCAATCCAATTTAGTTTTTCTTCTATATCCATATCTCCATATAGATAAATATAGCTGTTAGATGGATGATAGTATTTACTATGAAAATTCAAAAATTCTTCGTATGTTAAATCAGTAATAAATTCAGGATCTCCACCTGATTCTGTTCCATATGCTGTGTCTGGAAAAAGCGATTGCTGAATTTTACGAAATAGAAGTTGCTCTGGTGATGAAAAAGCACCCTTCATCTCATTATACACTACACCATTATATATTAATTCACTATCTTCATCCAAAAGCTCATAGTGCCAGCCTTCCTGTTTAAATATTTCTTTTCTTTTATATATATTTGGATAAAATACTGCGTCAAGATATACATGCATTAAATTTTGAAAATCCTTATTATTGCAACTTGCCACTGGATATATTGTTTTATCTGAATAGGTCATTGCATTTAAAAATGTATTTAAAGAACCCTTAGCTAATTCAACAAAAGGATCTTTAGCCGGAAATGCTTTTGAACCGCATAGCACTGAATGTTCTAGTATATGTGCCACTCCTGTACTATCTGATGGAGGAGTTCTAAAACCAATACAAAAGACTTTGTTATAATCATCATTTTGCATTACGATAATTCTTGCACCACTTTTTTTATGTTTTAATACTAAACCCTTAGTCTTTAAATCTTCCAAATCATTTTCTTGCATTAATTCATAGCTTGTTATCCTTTTCATATCCATTTGTGCTTTAACCTCCTAAGTCCTCTTTGAATTTGAGCTTTATTATTAATTTACCCTATTTTACTCTAATCTATTTATTATATCATATATTTTTTTCCAATTTAAATAAGAAGTTTATAAATTTTTATACTTTTATACGAAACTTTTCTCTAGGACTATTCTAACGTTTGACATTTTTTGCAAAGTATGTTAATGTAAAATTACCAATTTGGTAATCAATTATACAGTTTCTTAGGAGGATTTTATGAAAACAGGTACAGTAAAATGGTTTAATGCAAAAAAAGGTTTTGGATTTATCTCTGATGATGAAGGTAACGATGTTTTCGTTCACTTTTCAGCATTAAATATGAAAGGGTTTAAGACTCTTGAAGAAGGAGATAAAGTTGAATTTAATGTGGTAAATGGAGAAAAAGGTCCACAAGCTGAAGATGTAGCTAGATTATAATTCAAATTAACCAAAGGGCTGTTGCATGATTTTGAATCGTGCAGCGGTTTTTTTTGCTTTTGATGTCTTTCGTTTTAGTCTTTCGTTTGCGTGACGCTTTGCGTTTTAGTCTTTCTACTCCCCAAGATGTGAATTATAAGGTTTTGAAGCAAAGCTGGGATTCAAATATCCTTATTTATGTTTATTTGTGTAAATGTTAAGTTAAAGTAATAAAATAGATGCCAAATTTCGAGGCCATTGAAAAAGTCCTTTCAATAGATTCTTAATTACATAAGAGAACAGGAAGAGAATGATAAGTTAGAGGATGGGAGAAAGTAGAATAGCCTCCGTTGGAGGCAACCAGTAATAATGGTACTGTGAAGCCCCGCCTCTGGCGGAACTAGAGAAATACCCTGGAGGGGTTAAAAGTTAACCCCCATTTGAAATGAGGGTTGCTAACTTTAATTTTTCAGATGAATATGAGTGTATATATATATACTCATATTCATCTGAAAAATTTACACAACCTAAATCAAGGACTTTTTCAGTGACCTCCAAATTTCTTTTGTAGTTTTTTGTAAAATCCTTTTTTTCTGCATTCTTTATACAATTAGAACATCTTCATTTGTAAATTGTCAATCAGTTATATGATTTCTATAATTGCAATTGGTATAATATACAAACTATATTGCAAAAAATGTTATCTTGATTTTTTCTTTTTTTCCGAATATCTTACATAAAAATGCATCGCCCATAAATAATAGGTAGCTATCACTTGTAGTGCTAAATATTCATCAAGTTCTGTTGAAAAAAGACATATAAAAGTTTGAATAAGTAAAAGAACACTGGCTATTATAAATACTACCAATAATATTTTTGACCCTTTTCGTAAAATATTTTCTCATAAATTCATGTGTTATACTCCTTAAAAATTTATTTGGTATTACATACGGTTTTCCCTTATTTTGCTTTTATCATAATTTTTCTTTCTTATCTATGCATTGTGATAATTAATTTCTATTAGTTCACTAGAAGTAATATCATGTATTGTCATCTAATCACTCATTTGAATATAATTTATATCAATTATTCCATAGATATTACAAAAAACACACAAATTATTCATTTTTCAATAAACAGCCTTGCCTCTACAAACTATATTACCTTAGAGTAACTTTATATTCTATGAAAAAAGCATTATAAACCATGGAAATGAGGAGGCCACTGAAAAAGTCCTTCGATACAGTAAATTAATTTTTTAGATGAATATGAGTGTATATATATCCAATTGTGCAGACCGGCCGACGAAGCGTTTATGTTTTGTCAAGACTTTGCTTGCAAAGGCTTGTAAAAAAC
>JAVBPB010000025.1:0-3395 GCA_031549965.1 Mobilisporobacter sp.
TAGCGGTAGAAAATGCTGGTTTCAACATTTCCATTTTTTCATGTTAAAATACACCCAAAAAGAGGTTAAAAGACATGAGAAAAGACATATACGAAAGGATACAAAAATTGAAACAGGAAGAAATAAAACCCAATTATGCACTGGATCATAGTCAATAGAAAAGACACAAAAAGAAAAGAATATTATTTAAAAGAATCAAAATAATTAGATTCTTTAACATTAGGAGCTAGACCAGCATTATGAGAATGAGGTCTTTTTTTGTTATAGAAACCCTCAATATATTTAAAAGTAGCTAACTCTAGCTCAGATAAAGACTGATAACTACGCCTATTAGACTCTTCTTTTTTGAAATACTTAAAAAAAAGATTCAGCCACCGCATTATCATAAGGATACCCCTTTTTAGAAAAAGATTGAATGAAATTAAGTTCTTCAATCTTTCTTCTAAAGTTCTTACTAATATATTGGGAACTGGATATTCACGGTATCATGCACTAGCATTCTCGAGGGGTTAAATTTTTTTTATTTTAAAAAGAAAAAGACGATAGATTATCCATCGTCCTCAGACTATATATCTAGAAAAGTTTTATTGATTTATCAGTATATTTCAACCATTTTCCATTTTCTAAAACATAAATATAATCTTTCCATTTACTATTTAAAGCAACTTCTACATCAACTGAAACATTGTTAAAGTCTAAGGATAAGAAACTATTTTTAGTTTTTATATCATTAGGGTTAATGAACTCTTGATAGCATTCATCACAGCAAGCATGCAATTCTCCACTCTTTTCATCTTTAACAATATAAAGTAAGCCATTTCCATCACAATGCGGACAAATTGCCACGCAAAATTCTTGTTTCATTTTCATTTCCTCCTACGGAATAAATACCGGATATGCTGATAGCAGTTTATTAGTACCCTCAATAGTTGCAATTCTTATAGCGTTTTCTCCCATTGTACCAGCATTTGCAAACGGTATATTATATATCGTCGCACCACGATCAACAAATGTTGTTACACCTGCCTTAGAAGCCCAGGCTTGATTCGTCATTGAAATTGGATCACCATTAAATACTGTATGATTTACTTTGCCTGGATTTGGCGAACCATGTTTCATAACATGCTCAACTCTAGTTTCACCATTTTTACCAACTACACTGTCCCAATCTAAAGGGCAATCGTTATGAACTAAAATTCCTTCTTCACCAACATAGTAAGTGTGGTAATCTCCTACTTCAAAATTATAAGTAGTCTCTGGTGTGTCTAATTCCTCAACTTCTACCGAAGATATTATAACATTTTCACCATTAGATAACAATAATTTATCTCCAACATTTAAATCACAAGCATTTACCCATTCTTTTAAATCTGGAAGATAGAACGGATGTTCTGGTGTACAAATAATTTCTTCACCGTTGGCTTTAATATGAATCCATCTATCCGTTTTATTTCTAAACAGCTGTTTAACCTCTTTTAAAGCCTGTTCTCCAGTTTCTTCATCATATGCTAATACTTTATCTCCAACTTTGATATTTTCTATGGCTTTATAGCCCTCTTCTGTTGAAACAAATGAGGTACCTGCGTTTGATGATTTTACGCATAAAAAAAGACTTTATCGTTAAAACAAAGTCTCTTCTATAGGTTTTGTAAACTTATATAAAATTTTAATTGTTTTCTTCTTTTTCTTCCTAAAGTCTCCCTCACTATGAATTTCTATCTTTTCAATTATCTTATTAAGTAAATCTTTTGTTAAAACATTTAGATTATCAGTGGCTATAAAATCAGTAGCATTGTCTTCATTTTGAGTTAATAGATTATACTTTTCTTTAAGTGATTTTTGCTCTATTTCATATTCTTTAGTTAAGGCTTGATATGTATCTTGGCTTATTACTTCACTCGCATAATCTTCATATATTTTCTTTGTTAATTTTAGAAGCATTTTTAATCGTTTATCAATCTCAGTTAATTCTAAATTATGCTGAATAAATTGATTTTTATTATTTGATTTATTTCTTAATGTCTTTAGAAATGTCTCATCGTTTTTAAATAAATTAATATATTCATTGACTCTCGCAGTTATTATTGGTTTAAGCTTATCATATTTAAACATATTAAAATGTCTTGGTTGAAAAGTTGTTCTTGCACAGGTATTACACTTATATACCCACTTTTTACCATTGTTCCAATCCTTCGCATTTTCTAATATCATTCTTCTATTACAGGTACCACAGAATACTAAACCTTTAAATAAGTTTTCATGAAAGTAAGTTTGTTTTATTTGTCTTGCTGATAGTATTTTTTGCGTTCTATCAAATTCTTCTTCTGGTATTATTGGTTCGTGTGTGTATGGAACGACGATCCATTTTTCTGGTGGATTAAATCTGACTTTTGTAGTTTTATAATTAGGTATTTCTCTTTTTAAGTTTGTTGTTTCTCCAAGATAGGTTCTTCTTTTTAGTATGGAAAAAACTGTAGCGATAGTCCACGTACGTTTCTTAAGTTCACTAAATTTAGTAACATGACGTAAATACCTTGTATCTCCCTTATTAGCTTTATAAACACTTGGAATTGGTATTCCTTCTTTTGTTAGTTTTGTCGCTATAGCAGATATTCCCATTCCTTCTTGAGCTAGTTTAAAGATGTACCTTACTATTTCTGCAGCTGGTTCATCTATTATTAAATGATTATGGTTATTTTGGTCTTTCATGTATCCATAAGGAGTGTCACTTCCAATATATAAACCTTGTAGTGCCCTACTTCTTTTTGCCGCTCTTATTTTTTTACTTATATCTTTAGAATACATATCATTTAATATATTTTTAAATGGGGCTAAATCATTATTATCATTTGATGTATCTATACCGTCATTTATAGCTATGTATCTTACATTTTTGCTTGGAAAGTAGATTTCTGTATAATGTCCAGTCATTATGTAATTTCTCCCAAGTCTTGATAAATCTTTCGTTAATACCAAATTTACTTTCTTTTGTTCGATATCTTTTACTAGTCTTTGAAAGCTTGGTCGATTAAAGTTAGTACCCGTGAAACCATCATCAATGTAAGTATCTACTATATTAAATCCTTTTTCAATACAGTATTTTTCTAGCATTAGTTTTTGGGTTTGTATACTAGCACTATCTCCTCCTGTTCCGTCATCGCTTGAAAGTCGGCAATATATTGGTGCTTTGTAATTTTGTTCTTGTATCATAATATCTTTCTCCTTTTGCTAATTCGAATTATACGGTGGACATGAGACACTATGTGATGTGCTCCCTGTCAAGTAGAGTACTTACTTTTTTAATTAAAAGCTGTGACTTATTCGATATTCCATCGGAATTTTATTTTTTATTCCACCATGATACCTTTTATAATTATAAAAATAAATATAATCAT
>JAVBPB010000073.1:0-5428 GCA_031549965.1 Mobilisporobacter sp.
AAGCGTTCCTATATTTTCACTTTCAAACTCTATCCTTTGAGTTTGTGTTAAAAGACCTTGCTCGTTAGATATAATGAATTCATCTGGCATCTCCAGCTTTTTCAATTCATTTTCAGAGAATAAATTTTCGTTAAAAAACGGCAATAAATAATCAATTGATAAATCCATTGCAACCATTACCAAGAATTTATTTCTATAGCCTTGATCACGAAGACTAACCATATATTGTTTACCTTTAAATGATTTGACTTCTATCTGTGGGCAACCATCTTGAGGTATCCAACACATGCCTTTTTCCTTGTTTTCATCAAATTTTACAAATGGAACGATATCATTATTAATTTTTAATCCTAATACATCTGGCGCAATACCAACTTTAGCTGGTGCATATTTAAAGAAATCTGAAAACACATTTACATTTGCGCTTAACTTTGATTCAAGTAAAGCTTGTTTAAGAATATGCTTATTAAAAATTAAACTTTCAGGAATTATATTTATCCATCTGTCAAAAATCCCCCCAATAAAATCACTCTTAGAGCCTAATGCTCCATGCATTCCAGTCTGCGACTCTTGCGCCATACTACATACAAAATAGACATATGGAATTATATCTTCTTTTTTAATCTCTATTTTCATATGTAACACCTTCTTTCTATGCAAAATATTTATTAATCCATTAAATTTATCTTAAGAACAGGGAGCAAATTATTAACTTTAATCAATTGCCTTTTAATAGAAAATCTTGGTCTTCTTCCTTGTTCTTGTTGCATTCTGAATGTTTCGTTTTTCTTGGAATTTAAAACTAAACCACTAAAGTCTTGCTCCAATTTATAAAAATATACATTTCCATCTACCACGCCGTTTGGAGCAAAGTCAGCATAATATATTTCATCCCAAGTAGATTTAGGACCAAATGAAGTACAATCATCTTCAATAGAAGCGGATTTCACTTGGATTCCAGCACCAGTTTTTTTAGAAACACAATCATATGAATAAGCGTTGCCATTAGTTCTTATTGCATCAAAAAATATGCAAAACAACGCTTCGCTAAAAACATCTGGAACATTCAAATTTCTTCCGCCCAATGGCTTTAGTTTATTATTAATTGCTTGCCAATCTTTAAAAATTTCTTTTAATTTTTTATAATCATTTTGGTCAAACTCATCACCATGACAAATAGTTCCATCCTTTAACTTAATACTTACTTTTTTCATTTTATTAATCCTCCAATTTAAAACTTTCTATATTGTGCATATCTCCAGATTGACAATAATAATTTGTTGCATCCATCGGTGTTTTGCCATTTAACAAATCACCTTTATAAATAATAAATTCATTGTTTATCAAATAAATAAGTTCGTTTAGCGTAATATAACCAGGAACATCATATTCCCAGCCATTTGCTTCAAAAATTTTCCACAAATTTTCTCTTTCTTGAACATCAGAATAAAGAATTCTATTTTGCTTCATTAAAGACTCTGGATCATTTTTAATTCTAACCAAAAAAGTAAAATCATATTGTTGATTATCATTAGGCAAATACCCACCTATATTAGACCAATCTTTCAATTCCAATAATAATAAATTACCGAAGTATTTTGTAGATTTAACTGACAGTGACTTATCTTGTATTCTGAAATCACAAGCATCCCATTTGCCAAGTTCCCATTCCGATAAATCAGGTTCATTAATTTCATATTTATAACTAAGTTGCCTGTATACAGCAAATTCACATAATTTTCCTAAAAAAGTATTAGCAAAGATTTCTCCATTTTTCCTATTATGGGTTCCACCACTTCTATGATTTCTATGTTCTCCCCTATTTCCAAATGTCATGTTAAACGCAAAATCGTAACACTTTCTAACTTCTTCAATTGATAAACTTGATAATGTGCAAAATGATTTTGCTTTACTAATATATTTCTCTTTACCGCTTACTACTTTCAATTCTGAAAAAGACATAAAGACACCTCATTTAATTAATTACTATTAATTATATCATGAAACGACATTTTTCACAATGAAAACGACGTGCATTTTAGTGGCTGTAGTCACTTTTTTTTCGATACTAACTAAAAAAGATAGGCAATTCAAAACTATACTATTTCCTGCCATTTTATAAAGCTGTGTTTCTGATATTTCTTGACTAAATGCAATATCAATTAAATCATCGTTCCAACCCATTAATCTCCAGCATTCTCTAGGTGTTAATCTTCTAATTGAAATTGAATCATCTTTATCGACCACAACACCAATATCATGTATAGAGGTCTTAAGGGTTGGTATTTTCGATTTTTGAACTACACCACGTTTTGATTTAGTTCTATTTGTATAAACACCATCTCCGCTTTCTGCGACTGCGTATCCTTGCTTTGTATTCTCTGGTATTAAGAGTACTGGCTTGTCAATTATGTAATTATCAGTCGCTCTTCCACCAGGACAAGTGCTAATAGTCCAAGCAATGTTAGATGATGAATCATGTGGTCTGAATCTTAAACCCCTTATAAAACCATTTCTATTTTCCATACTAGAAAAATTTATAATTAACTTTTCACTTAAATAATATTTTTCATCAACTTTCTTTTCTAATAAATCTTTTAACTTAATTGTTAATTCTTGCTTTTCCGGAAAGTCAAAAGTTGCTAATTGATCTAAGATGCTAATCATAAATACACGCTCTCTATTTTGTGGTATTCCATAGTCTTTTGCATTCATTACTTTCCAAAAGTTCTTATAGCCTAATGATGATAGGAAATCTAACCATATTTGAAAATACGGCATAAATTTTTTGCTGACTAGATTCTTTACATTTTCCATCAATAAAAACTTAGGCAATTCATTATTTAAAGCTGATATTTTCAATAATCTTTGCACTTCCCATAAAAGACTACTAGAAGTGTTAGAATCCTTATCAAAGCCCTTCATTCGACCTGCCAACGAAATATCAGTACAAGGAAATGAATATGTCCATAAATCAGCTTGTGGTAAATATTTAATTGTTTTAATATCTCCTAAATTATTTACCTTTCCATGTAATGCTTCATATACTTTTAAAGCGTATTTATCTATCTCACTTATTGCTACTACTTCATGTTCAATATTTGCTTGTTTAAGAGCTTGAGTTTGTGCGCCTATTCCAGCGAATAATTCTATTACTTTTATCATTTTTAATGACTCCTTTATATTTCGTGGATATCAAAGAGTCGTATTTTTATTTATCCCATTCCAAAAAAATTCTATGTTTCGTTTTAGATACCTTATTGGAAGTGGTATTTAATGCCTTGGCTGTTTCTAGCAAAGTATATCTTTCAATCATATTGAGAGTTAATACTTTTTTAGTAAACGAATTAAGCATTGCACAAAATTTTAAAAAATCATTTATCGATTCGCTTAGGAAATGAATTTCTTTTTGTGTTTCAGCAATTTTATCTAGCCAATAAATAAGTTTATTATCATAAGGATTGCTTACATTCCTTACATCAGTTCCATATGCAGGACCACCAATACTAAACATTTTAGTTTCATAATACTTTATTTGCTTTTCTAGAAATTCGATTTTTTTTACTACTTTTCTATAATTATTTATTGCTAAGACTAAAGAATTCTTTGAGCCATTCTTCAACTGATTTAGTGGCATATTTCTCCCTTCTTTTAAGCATCTCTAAATTATTAAAGCTAGATCTTCTAAAAAAATCATATTTATCATCAATAGGTACTTCTGCTCTTTTTGAATACTTAACAATATAATTCGTTACTGCAAGTACATCTTCAAATTCGAAAGAGCTAGTTAACTCATCAAAAAGAATATTATATTTAAGAACATCTAAACATTCTGCATTTATATATTTATCATTAATAAGACATTTAGTGAGAAAGTGAAGACGAGGAACTCCATAGGTGTTCCCTTTATCCAATTTATCCTTTTTATCTTTTTTCTTTTCTTTTTCTTTTTCCTTTTCCCTTTGTTCATTATGGTTATCATTTTTTGAGTTATTGTCGACATTAACTAGGTTTTGGTCATCATTATCTTCTAATGAGTGCGTGTTTAAAAAGACTTTTAGCTCTAACATTTCAAAATCATCTAAAAGCCAATATTTAGTTATGTCCTTATCCTTTCTTCTTTTGGTCGATCGGATAAATTGTCGTTGTATTCCTTTGCTCGTAATCACACCTTGAACTAGAAGGTTTTTATCAATTAATCCCACTTCAGCAATGTCATGGATTATCTTCACAAGGAACTCTATAGATGGTTGATACTTCCCCACAATCTGTTTACGGATTAACATCGCCAGCTTCTCTGGAGTGTAAATGGCGTAATAGCCATGTCGATACACAATAACGAGTAATCTGATGTAAATCAGTTCAGCGATAGTATTATCTAATAGAACCAACTTTGTTATTTTTTCATCTTCATGATAATCTAAATCAAGAGAAAAGAAATTCAAGCCTTCTTTCAATGGTCTTCCCATAGCTTTATTTCCTTTCGTAAATATCTTAAAATGACCAGTTTTCGCTTATTACCAAAAACAGCATATCAACGGTAGGTTCACGGTATGTTGTGATACACTTGACCGTATGTTGTGGGTATCATGCACAAGCATTATCGGTGGGTAATAAGCGATACCCAGTCTAAACCTTATTCTTCTTCTATAGTGGAGTTTTTGTTGATATAAGACTCCAAACTTTCTCGTGTTATCCGCCACTCATTACCTACTTTAAATGCTTTAATTTTTTTATCTTTAATGTAGATTAAAAGTGTTCTTCTTGTAATTTCTAAAATATCTGCAACTTCAACAATTGTATAAATATCTTTATCTAACTTCTTTAGCATTTCTACCACTTGCCTTCTTCTTCAAGATATCTTCAATTAATCGTAATCCTCCTTGGTAAACATACACTCTTTGGATTCGTTTTAATTGAGCACCTTCAGATGTTTCAGCTGTAACCTTTCTAAAGCAATGATTATCGATATACTGAGTATTTGGCATATTATCGCTATCAAATACACCAGCTGTTCTTAAGTCCTGTAACAGTGTTCTTAATGTGATTCCACGGTATTTAATAATATCTGGTATTTCTGCTAAATCATAACATCTAGCAGTTCCAGTTAATGTTTCAATAAATCTAATACGATGTTCATTTGCTTTCAATGTTGAATCTTGAACTGATATACGAACTCGGAGTTCTACTAATTGATCCAGGACTTCTTTTGCTTTTGATTCATCTTTTAAATCATCAACCGCATATTCGCCAATAACACTACCGGCTACTAATGATTCACGATACAACCAATCTATAATTGCATCTGCTTCTAGCCTTGTACTTTTTGAATGTAATACTGCAAAATTATCACTAGTAACAAAAACTCTCATTACTTTGTTTTTTCCATCATCTAATTGCACAGGTATATCTTTCATTCCTAATTGAG
>JAVBPB010000131.1:0-7253 GCA_031549965.1 Mobilisporobacter sp.
AATAATCTCCTTCTTCAATCTTGCATACATATACATCACTCTAAAAGCAATTAATAGCAAGTTATATTTTCACTATAGCAAGAAAAAAGAGCAATCATCAAAAATTACTCTTTCATTACAAATTATTTAGGGATTTTGTTAACTGTTGCTTTTACCTCTATTACATCTTTCACATAGAGTTCTCAAATTATCAGGAGTAGATTTGCCACCTTTTGAAACTGGAATGATATGATCTACTTCTAATTTCAAACCATCTTTTGCTGTACTTCCGCATACACAACACTTAAAGTCGTCCCTTTTTAATATCCCATATCTCACTTTGTCAGTTATAATTGCTCTTTGTTGTTGAACAAAAGACATCTTTCCCTTTTTTTGAATAGCAAGTTCATAACAAAGTACTATTTCTTGCAAATTTAATGCAATTACTTTTTCGTAGTTTTTATAAGCATTATTATAAAATGTTGTAGCATTTAGCCGTAACGTGATTGTAGGAAATTTTGGGGTATATACAATTTTGCTAAATAACCCATCTTCATATTCTTTTAAATTTCTAAATCTCGTACGCTCATTCATGCCAAAATTTTTGGAAAACCATCCTCTATCATCTTTTGGAGCAGTTTCAATAGAAGCATAAAGTCTTTTAGAATTATAAATTGTCGTTGCTTGTACAAAATATTTTTCAAACAAACTATACTTTTCCTTATACTTATCAATAATTTTTTTAAAAATATCCAATTTTTCATACATTTGACCTGCTATATATTCTTTATAGTCAAATGATTTTTTTCCCTTTGAAATCATACTATATAAGGATTGATCTACATTATCTTTATTTGTGTTTTTTTGATAACTAAAATTTTCGTCAGTATCAGAAACTATTGAATTAAAATCGTAACAAGAAAATTCTTCATTTAACAATGAAATCTCATTCCACATTCTATTAATTCTTATTTTATATTTAGCATCTTCATTTGACATTCAATTAACATCCCTTCAATAATTAATTTTCAAAATTTTTGCCTCGCATTTTTTAAGAGTCCCCTCGCTCGGTACCCAAAAGTAATGATTTATGATGTCACCGGGGGCTTAACTTTCATTATTTTTTCTTCTAGAAGAATATCTATTCCGTCATTTAATAATTTTTCTATTTTATTTTGTACATCATACCTGTTAATTGCATAACCTATATAAGTTAACAAATCAATCGCAGCCTCTTTTATATAATATTCAAACTTTCCATTAATAAAGAATATCGCTATATCAGCAACTGCATCAAATTGTTCAAAATTTTTATCCCAGGTAGATTGAACTTCTTCAAATAAAGCATTTAACTTACTATAAATTTTATCAGCGGATTCATAATGAGCTATGACTTGTTGATATACATACATAAAATTTTTGTTTTGAAGTCCTTTAAAAGTTTTAGCAGCATCTAATGTATTAATATGAGCTATGACAAATTCATCAATAATTCTTTTGTTAATTTTATCTTCGATTTGCTTGTGGTGAGTTGGATCTTTCAAAATTTTCACAATTGAAGTTATAGCAGATTCAAGTTCATCAACCGTTTTATATCTAGCCAGCTCGCTCATTGTTGTTGCTTTTTCAGAAACACCTTTTAACTCATGTTCAGTATTATTAGGGTCTCTTGTGAAAATAAAATTAATCAATTTACCAATTGAATAAATATCACTAGATTTATCCCCGTCTTTCAACTTCATAAATTGCTTAGGATCACAATATGCATATTGTCCATAACCGTTTGTTTTATTTGTTTGATGTGAATTAAAAATTGATAGATCTTTTCCAAGACCAAAATCCGACATTTTAAATAGCCCATTAAAAAGAAGAATATTGTTTGGAGAAATATCTCGATGAATGATATCACGTCTATGCACTTGCTTCATCACACTTGTCACTTGGTAAATAATAATCAACTTCGAATCGAAGTTAATATTATTGGTTGAAATATATTTATACAAGTCCATTTCTGCATATTCCATCGTATATGACAACTCCACAGCATCATAATTATATACAGAAATAACACCATAAATATCCCCTAATTTCTTTGTCATTTCATATTCACGTTTAAACCTACTTACTATACCACTATCAACATAATTTTCTTCTTTTAATTTTTTCAAAACAATTTTTTGGGATTTTACTAAATAAACTGTCGCAAATCCACCATCTCCCAAATACATCAAATCATCATTAATATTCATTAATTTTATACCATTAGAAGTTTGTATAAGCAGCATTTCGTCAGCATTTAATAATTTATTAAAATATGACATTATTTCAATAGATTTTCTAGCTAATTCATCATTATTAAGACTAGGATACTCTTTGTGCAAGTAAGTAAGTCCCAAAATTATCGTGAAAAACTCATTAATTCTTTTTGAATTAAAAACCTCTATTAGTTTGTTAAGTGCAATCACCCATCTTGATGGTTGTTGTGTCCCCCAGTACTGATCTTTATAATTAAAATATTTATTAAAAAAAGAATAAATATGAGCTCCCTTTTTATAGCTATAATAACTTTCAATATCACCTATAAATGTCTTTCCTATTATTTCCAAAGTATCTTTATCAAGCAAACCCAAGCACCATCTTTCATATATAAATATTATATCAAACAATGTCGTTTTTTCCTAAACATTTAGATAATTAAATTCCCATCTTCATCAAACTTTTGATTGGCAACTTTTGAAAACCTAGTATGTTCTTTATTATGGCAATCTTTACAAAGCAATTCTAAATTAGATTGATTCAAAGAAATAGCAGCATCTTTATAATTATCAATATTTATATGCTTCTTGTGATGAACTTCTTGTCCTACTTTTTTACATCTTTCACATAATCCGTTTTGGCTAACTATTTTCAGTTGTCGTGCTTGTTGCCAAGCATCAGATTTATAGAAGTTATGTATTTCTTTTAGCTTCTTCATAATCTAATCTCAAAGCAACTGCTTTATCATATGTATTTTCCCAAGGAACATTTAAATCTTCTCTTCCCATATGTCCATAGCACGCTAAAGGTTGGAACTTAACAGAATCAAGTTTCAATTCTTTTCTAATACTTGATGGTTTAAAATCAAAATGTTTCGTTACTAACTCAAGAAGTTCATTTTCATTTAATTCTGATGTTCCAAAAGTATCAATACTTACACTTACTGGTTCAGCGATTCCAATAGAGTAAGAAATACAGACTTCGCATCTTTCAGCAAGTTCAGCTTCAACAATTGATTTAGCGACATAACGAGCATAATATGATGCACTTCTATCAACTTTACTTACATCTTTACCGCTAAAAGCTCCTCCACCATGTTTTGCGCATCCGCCATATGTATCAACAATAATCTTTCGACCAGTTAACCCTGAATCAGCATATGGACCGCCAACTTCAAAAGCACCAGTTGGATTTATTAATACTCTAATTCCTTTTAAGTCATAACCAATTAAATATCCCAAGACTTCATTCATTAATATTTCTTTTACTTTATCAAGTTCAACACCTGGTTTGGTTTGAGCAGAAATGATAATCGTATCAATGATTACTGGAGCATTTTTGTTATACTTTACTGATACTTGGCATTTCCCATCAGGTCCAAATAAATGTGGATATTTTGTTTTTCTTAATTCATCCACCGTTCTAGCAATATCGTGAGTTATCATTAAAGTATACGGCATAAACTCTGGTGTTTCATTACAAGCATATCCATACATCATTCCTTGATCTCCTGCTCCTTGATCATGTGTATTTGTTTCATTAACTCCAACAGCAATATCAGCTGATTGTAATGATATTTTTTCTAGAACTTGAAATTCTTCATTATATCCAATATCTTTTATAACTTTCAAGGCACCTTCCTTATAGTTAACTATTGCTTTAGTTGTAATTTCACCAAAGAGTAATATGAAGTTATCTTTAATGGCACATTCGATTCCTACTCTACTATTTTTATCTTGTTCTAATACTGCATCTAAAATTGCATCGCTAATTTGGTCGCAGATTTTATCCGGATGACCGCTAAATACTGATTCACTTGTTATAATTTTCATTTTTTTTCTTTCCCTTTCTTTAAATTGAAAAAGGAGCTAAAATTAGCTCCCCGACTTCTTTGTTAATTCTAAAAGCATTGGATAATATTTATTCATCAATTCTCTACTATTTTCCCAAACAAATCTAAATGCTTGGATAACCATTTTAACTTCAAGCTCATCTCCATCATCAATTATCCTTTGAAAATAATCAACCATTCCATAATGAATTTCACTTAAAGCTTCTAAGTCAATTAAAAACTTTTCTAGTTCATTCTTCTTTTTCATTTATATCAATAAAACTAGCTTTCCCTTCTATGACTCCCCAAATAAATAATTCAAAGTCATTTAATAATTCTGTCGCATCTCGGTAATCTCGGTTACTTTCTTCACTATCCGAATTGAAGAATTGATGTAGTTGCCTTCGAAGTCGATTAATCAATTTTAAATCTTTCTTAAAATCAATTAAATTTTCTTCTTCTTTAGTGAGTTCAACTTTAATTCCCATAAACTTCACCCCACAGTGCTTCTTCCATATTAATTAAGACTTCATTTGCATCAATATAATCTTGTGTATCACTAGCATAAAGTGTCATAAGTTCTTGTCTTAATTTATGAATGGTATAGAGTCGACTAGAAATTTCTAAAATTTTATCTTCTTTATTATCCATTTTAACAATGCCTCCTTCTTGACATATAGTCGCTAGTATCTATCACTCTAAACGACTATTAAATCAAGTTAAATTTAATTGTTTTTAATTAAGCCCTACAAACGCTTTGTGTTCGTCTTTCTTTATTTACCAAGTATTTGTTGCATAGAGAAAGAAAAAGCGAACGTGTCGCCTTTGTTCGCCGTTTAATCAAATTATAAACGTTTATTCAATCTTCCAAGCTGTATAAACCGTTCTGTAACTGCAATCCCAAGTATCGTGAATTACTCCATCGATGCAACAAGTAATATGTCCAGCCATTTTAACAATATATTTGCCAACTGGATACAATTTACAAAAGTCGGTTCCTTTTGTTCTTGGCTTTCCTTTTTGTGCTTTGAATAATATTCTCTCGTAACCTTGTAAAAAATCATAAATGAATTTGGTGTCTTTATATGAAGTAAATCCTCTATCGCTTCTAGCGTGATTCAACTTTCTTCTTGTTTCTAAGTAATCAGTACCAAATGCAGTAGTTACAGCTCTTACAACACAATCTCCAGTTTTAAGTCCTTTAGGATGAGCATTAAATTCTTTAAATGACATTGCTATCACATCCTTTATTGAACAATTTTCTCAATACAATTCTTTCATGCATTTAAATTACCTTCTTTCTGACTTAAGTCGTATATATACATCACTCAACCTTTCCGTAATAGCAAGTTAATTTTTAACTATAGAGAGAAATTTTGAATATCTGCTAACGAGATTTTTTTATTATCTCTAATTAAAAAGCAGTTATCCAAAGATTCTTTATATTTAATAAACCTCTTAACTATTACATCAACAAATTTTTCATCAAGTTCCATTAAAAATGCTTTTCTATTTATTTGATCAGAAGCGATTAAAGTTGAACCACTACCTCCAAATAAATCTAATACTTTATCATTTCTTCTTGATGAATTTGATATTGCTTTTCCTACAAGTTCTAACGGTTTCATTGTTGGATGTAAATCGTTATTTTTAGGTTTGTTATATTCCCATATTGTATCTTGCGTTCTATCATCAATAAAATAATGAGCAGAGCCTTCTTTCCAACCATATAGGATTGGTTCATGCCTCCAGTGATAATCTTGTCTTCCAAGTACTAATGCATTCTTGACCCATACCAAGCATTCTGCTAATTTGAAACCAGCTGTTTTATAAGCATTTCTAAAATTAAGTCCTTCAGTATCAGCATGACAAACATAAATTGCTCCGCCAGTTTTTATTGACTCAAACATATTTTTAAATGCATCCAATAAAAAAAGATAGAAGCTATTGTCCTCCATCTTATCATTTTTGATTTTACCAGCTGTACCTTCATAATCTACATTGTAAGGTGGATCGGTAAATATCATATCTGCTAGTTCATTATTCATTAACTTTTTAACATCATCATTTTTGGTCGAATCACCACACATTAATCGGTGTCCGTTTAATTCATAAACATCACCAAGTTGTGTATATGGAACAACAGGCATTTCTGCTCCAGGATCGAAATCATCATCAACTGCCTCTTTGTTATCTTCACCAACTAAATCCTCAAATCCAAACTGCAACATATCCATATTAATATTCGATAATTCTTGTTCTAATAACTCCATATTCCAAGTTGCTAGTTCAGCTGTTTTGTTATCAGCTAGTCTAAATGCTTTTATTTGTTCTTCATTTAAATCATCAGCAACTATACAAGGAACTTCTTTTAATCCAAGTTTGATACTTGCCTTCAATCTGGTATGACCTGCAATTATCACATTATTTTTATCAATAACAATTGGAACCTTAAAACCAAACTCCTTTATTGAACTTGCGACTGCATCTACAGCCTCATCATTATTTCTTGGATTGTTTTCGTATTGGTGGAGATTTTCCACTTTCATCATCAAAATATTCATTGCTCCAAACCTCCTCATCATTCGCAATTTTCTTTTCCATTAAATCTATTTCTTCTTTATTTTCTTTATATTTCCTTCCACCTTTTACAACAAGCATATATTTCAATGCTTGAAAATTAGGTGGTACTTCTTCAGTTCTTTTTGCAACTCTTTTTTTAGGTCTTCCATCAAATGTTTCAGCAATAGTATCAGTTTTGTTTATTACAACTTTCCCCATTGCTAACTCGTACATTTTATTTACAAGATTATCTATCATTTCATCATTACCGCTCGATAGTGCATCATTCACGTCTCGATGTTCTTGTTTCATAACAATCAATGTTTTTCTGCTCAAGCCTAATGATTTAGAGATTTCTTCTTGAGATAAACCTTTCTTTGTCATCTCTTTCATACTACTTAACTTTTTTGACAAGACACCATTTGCTTTCCAACTTTCGTAGTAATCTTTAGGTCTTGCCATATCATCACCTCCGAAGCAGACCGATTGTGTAATCTGTGTAGTCTTAATTTTTTTAGTGTGACTCTACAGATTTCTGCAAGAAAAAAAGGAACCAGTTTTTACACTAATTCCTTTAAGTCCTAAGGTTTAGACCTAGATATCCACGATACTAAAATTGTATCAT
>JAVBPB010000101.1:0-3109 GCA_031549965.1 Mobilisporobacter sp.
ATACAGTAAATTAATTTTTCAAATGAATATGAACATATATGTGTACAATTGTGCAGACCGTCCGAGGAAGCGTTTATGTTTTGTCAAGACTTTGCTTGCAAAGGCTTGTAAAAAACATGCTGAACGAGGGTAAGGCAAACATTTGTACACATATATGTTCATATTCATTTGAAAAATTTCACAGCCTACATTAAGGACTTTTTCGAGACAAACCTCAACGAAGCTGTGAATAGTAAGCTCTTTTTTATTATTCTTCTTGCTGAACTGGAAAATAAATATATACCTCAACACGTCTATTGTGGGTTCTACCCTCAGCAGTGTCATTTGTGTCTATTGGCTCATATTCTCCACGACCCTTAGCACTACATTGACTTGCCTTTAAATCTTGGTTATTAAGCATAGCCTCCACAAAATTAACAGCTCTTTCTACGCTTAAATGCCAATTAGAACGATATTGTGAATTGGATATAGGAATATTATCTGTGTGTCCAGATATGACAACTTCAAAAGGAAATTTACCTTTTTCATTTGTAACTATCATATTGGAAATTTCAGTTGCAGTAATTTTATGTTCAGCAGTTAATTCAGCACGCCCTAGTTGAAAGAATACATCTCCTCTTAAGGTTATAGATATGCCATTATCTTGTTTTTCCAAAACCATATCATTTTCCAAATTATTTTTTTCTATATATTCTTTAAATGAAGAAGTAAGATCCTTTAATTGCTCTTTTTTAATTTCCTTTATTTCTTCTTCGGTTTTTTCTGATAAATCTTCGGTTGGTGTAGGTACATATTCATCAGGATTGCCCCCGCCTTCACCATCTAAAGTTTCACCTTCTCCAGGAAGCACACCATCTTTAGCAGGAAGTACTCCATTGAAGGCTTCATATAGTCCCTTCATAACGGCTTCATACTTGCTAGATTCAACATTACTGGAAGCAAAAAGAACAATAAAAAGAGCAAGTAGCAATGTAAGCAAATCGGCATAAGGAATAAGCCAGCTTTCATCCATATGCTCCTCATGAGCTTTATGTTTTTTAGACATTTTACTATTCCTCCTTTGATGTTTTGGATTCTATGTAAGTGTCTTTTTCTTTATCAGATAAATAACATAATAGTCGTTCTTGAATTAAATTAGTATTCATTCCTTCGTATATTAATAAAATACCCTGTAGCATTATGTATTTCTTAATAGATTCCTCTTTTGACTTACGCTTAAGCTTATTAGCAAATGGATGCCATAGTACATAACCTGTATATATACCGAAAACTGTTGCCATAAATGCACCAGAAATAGCATGACCTAACGCATGGGTATCTTCCATGTTACCAAGAGCCGCAATAAGACCAACAACCGCACCTAAAACACCTAATGTGGGAGCATATGTACCAGCTTGTGTAAAAATTGAAGAATTACCAGCATGTCGTTCCTCCATGGCAGCAATATCTTCTTCAAGTGTATCTTCAATAAATTCTCTGGTTGCACCATCAATAACGAAGGATAGTCCTCTTTTAAGAAAAGGAGAGTCAATCTCTGCAAGCGAAGACTCTAATGAAAGTAAACCTTCTTTTCTTGTAATTTGTGAAAGCTTTAGAATTAAATCGATAATTTCGGTTGCACTCATTCCGCTGCTTTTATCTGTAAAAACTTTTCCAAAAATTGCACCAACTTTTACAATATCTTTTTTTGGAAAGGCGGTAATAACTGCACCGGCTGTACCAACTAATATAATAAATATAGCAGCAGGGTTAGCTAAGTTGCTATATGCTACACCTTTAAAGTACATACCTCCTAATAAACCTATGATCGCAGTAATCATCCCGATTAACGTTGTAATATCCACTTAAGTTACTCCTTTCTAGAATTTCATTTTTAAGAATCATGTGAATGGGATAAAATAGGTAACTACCTATTTGAAATGTAATAGACCTAATATATAATGTAACACAAAATTCGAATTTTAACAACATGATAATTAAAAATTAATGTATAAAATTATATTATCTTATAAAATATTTTTATTATTATTTCATATTGTACTTGTATATTGTATTTGGTATAATGTATACAAGAGAAATTAAGGAGGGTAAGAGATGGATAAGAATTATTTAACACCAGCCGAAATTACTGATACCGTAATAGAGACAGGCATTAAAAAATCACAAACAAAATGGTGGAAGTTAATAATATTGGGAATACTGGCGGGAGCATTTATTGCCTTTGCAGCAGAAGCTTCAAGTTGTTCGGCTTATGGGATTGAAAACATAGGACTAGGTAAGACATTAGGAGGAGCTATATTTGCAACTGGGCTTATGATGGTTTTATTGGCTGGGGGTGAGTTATTTACTGGTAATTGTCTAATTATTATTTCTGTATTAGATAAAAAGAATAAAGTAAATAAGATGCTTTTAAACTGGATTTTTGTATTTTTAGGTAATCTAATAGGTTCATTATTAATTGCATATCTTATCATTCATTCCACACAATTTAACTATAATGGTGGAATGCTTGGAGGCTATGCAATTAAAACGGCCGTAACTAAAACAAGTCTGCCATTTATTAGTGCATTTTATATGGGGATACTTTGTAACTGGATAGTTTGTATAGCTGTTTGGCTATGTTATGGGGCAAAGGATATGGCTGGTAAAATTTTAGCTATATTTTTCCCTATTTGGTTGTTTATTACATCTGGTTTTGAGCATTGCGTGGCAGATATGTATTATATACCGGTTGGAATAATGGCAAAGAGTAATGAAACATGGGCGAAGGCTGCTACGGAACTGTTTCACATAACTAGTGAGGGTTTTAACAATCTTACGTGGGTTAATTTTTTTGTTAAAAGTCTTGTGCCTGTAACTTTGGGGAATATTATTGGCGGGGGATTGTTTGTGGGGGTTGCTTATTATTTTGTGTATAAGAAAAAATAGGGGAGTCGTTAATGGAAGCCATTGAAAATTTCCATAATTTACTGCATTGTAAGGACTTTTTCAGTGCTTGTAATACAGTAAATTAGTCTTTTAGAAAAATAGGAGTGTATGTTATGAGGCTACTGAAAGAGTCCTTGATTTAGGTTGTGTAAATTTTTCAAATGAATATGAGTGTATATAT
>JAVBPB010000112.1:0-6689 GCA_031549965.1 Mobilisporobacter sp.
AACCACTTCTTTTGGCATAAAGAAATGTGGTAAAACATATCGCTTATCATTTTTTATAACAAATAAAACTGCACAAGTTAAATCAGTTGTAGAACTTAAATCAACTCCGCCAATTGCATAACTATGTCTTATATCTTCCATTTGATATTTATCATCATTTGATATTGATTCAAAATCTAACCATGCTCCACTTTCAGTTTGCTTAATATTAAAATCCTTACAAAGCATCGTAACTCTAGTTGATAAATCGTTCTTAGATTTATTCATTAAATCTTCGATATAACTTTTCATTTTAACACTTTCTAAACTAGGATTTGAACGTTGCCATGTTTTACTATCTTCATATATTTCTCTAGTAGAATTTTGAGTATATAACCAAGGCAATACCTTATCATCTTTAATTTCGCCCTTTATCATTTTTCGACAATATTCGAGTTTCTTATCAAGGAAACCACCGACAGTGGTTCCTTCTGTACTAATAATAAAAATAAGTGGTTCCTTCTTGGTTGACTGACTTTGCTTAACAGCGTCATATACTTTTGAATCGGTCATTTCATGTACTTCGTCAATGCATCCTACTTCAATGTTATATCCATCAAGATTCCTTGATTGAGCAGATAATTTTTTAATTTTATTTTTATTCTTTGGAGAATAAATACAGAATATATTCTTTTTACTTCTTCTTTCGTTTGATAATGACTTAGAACCTTCACGCATATTATTTATTTCTTCAAATAAGATATTTGCTTGTTCACTAGTATTTGATGCACATACGATATCAACACCACCAGTCGATAGAAAGAATTCAGCTAAATCAATACCAGCAATAAAGGTTGTTTTTCCATTCTTTCTAGCAATTAATAAAACTACTTCGGTAAATCTTCTTAGTCCTGTTTCAGTCATTTTAAAGCCATATGCTACTTGAAGGATTGCTTTTTCCCATAACTCTAAAATAAAAGGTTCACCATTAAATGGCGACTTAGTATGCTTACAAAAGTTTTCAATAAATTCGATTCTTAAATTACCAGGTCTTTCATCGTAATAATAAAGCGGATTATCTAAATCATTAATAAGTTCATCTAGTACAGTTTTAAGTTCATCGCCAACAAGTATCTCTCCACTTTCGATTTTAAAGTAATACTCTTTTAAATAATTCATTGTTCATTTGCTCGTTTAATAAATGCATCAAATTCATCATCACCATCATCAATATTTTTTCCTAATATTGAATTAAGTGTTCTAATGATTGTTTGATATAAACTAAGCGACGAAAGATACGATTTATACGCTACTGTTTCTCTTTGATTCCCTTTATTTGAAACTTGGACACTGCCATATTGCTTTATCTGCTTTTGCAAATCGTCAAGTTCAACTTTTAAGAACGCAGCTTTTTGTAATAAATCATCCACTAAATGTTGCTTGTTTTCTTCAACAACTAAAAAAAGGCTTTTCAGCCTTTCATATTCTTCATATACGCATTTTGATTTCGACATTTTAATCCTGCTCCGGTTTTTCAAATATTCTTACTGGGCATATTAGAACATTACCGACAAGTTCATGTTCAAATAATAAGTGTGCTAAGTCATTCCAATAAAGTTCTTTTAAATGTCCATCTTCATTGCAAACCACCAAATATCCAGGTAATTGTGAACTAGTAATTTCAATATGACCATTCACACATTCTTGAAGTTCTTGTAAGGTGAAATACTTGTTTTTCGGTTTTACAATTTCAAGTGATTTTTCCTTTATAAGTAATGCACAATTTTTCTTGTCTAAAGTATTAAAAAACATTCTAAGTGGAATCACTACATCTCGGTTGCAGTCATCACAACATTCTTTTCCTGCGATTGGAAAGGGATTGTTTCCCCACCCTTCTTTTTCTTCTTTACAAATACAACATTTCATCAATTTTCTCTCCTTTTTAAAGTGTGTTTCTTTTTAACTCTAATATTTAATTTATTTTCACTATAGTGATTATTTTCTAGAACAACATCGGACAAATCGTTTATTAATATGGCAGATTCGCCATATAATGTATGCATTAAATTATTGCCTTTTTAGGATAGATTGCACAGTATCTTGCATAATCGTATCCTTGACTACAAATCAATAATCCGTCTTTAAATTCATTACAATAAACGAAAATGCAGTGGAAGATTTTATTTTTTTCTACTATCATTTCTTTCTTATTTGCCATAATGATCTCTGAATCATTAAGTAGATTGTTGACAATCAAATCAAACTCTTTCTTTTCTAATTTAATCTTTTTAATAATTTTGAACTCTGTTGCAAAGTCTTCAATGTAATGGCTTTTGTAAGTAAATCTTGTTTTCATGACTTTTCCTCTTTCTGACCGTTTCTTTGTCGTATATATACATCACTCTAAATCGAGTTAATATCAAGTTATATTTTTACAATAGTAAATATTTTAACAAGCCCACAAACGCCACACGTTCGCTTTTCTTTTAATATTGGATTGTTGTCGTAAGAACAAATAAAAAGCCCACACGTTTGAACTGTGAGCCCTAATTTTGAAAAATAATTTGTTATAACAAAGCCTTATAAATGATTTCAAAATCGAAATCGAAATCTTCATATCCTTGCTTTACAATTTCAAGGTATCTTTGTGAAGGTAGCGATTCTTCTCTATCACCATTCATAATATAAATGATTGCAGTAGTTTCAATTTCATCAATAATTATTGGTAATTCTTCTTTTCGATATAAGTATGGATAACCTTCATACCTATCTAATGCCAATTCACATTCATCAGTAATTAACCATAATCCAATTGGAACTTTTGAATCAAGTCTAGGTTCTACAGTTAAAGGACCTTTGAAAACTAATTCATAATCATGTAAAATACTTGAACCTACAACTTTTGCTTTTGGACATCGATACTTCATTTGTTCAATATTAAGATTACTTCCGTATGCTAAATAGTACTTCATTTTGATTTCCTCCTATCTAGCATAGACTGGAGCTTTCGCTCCAAATCTCCATGCCGAACTTCCCTCTAATGCTTGACACAAATGTTCTCTGCAGTTCTTGTAATCTTCGCCAATGAATCCAATTCTATTTAGGTAAGTTCTCATTGCAAATTTCTCATTTTCAATTTGTGGCTTTTTAGTGCTTGCCGATTTTTGTGTTAATGCTTGGTTGTTTAATGCTAATGCAAGAACTATGTAACTTCTAATTTTTCCTGCATGTAGTTCGCTATTAAAACCTCTTAATTCAACTGTGCCATGTCCGTTGAAGAAACTATGCAAGTTTAAGAAATGGTATCTTGATTGGTTGTAATGCGTTTGTCTTGAACCATGGTAATTTTCATACCAAATGTCCTCGATTTGTTTGAATGTCCAGTTTCTTTTCTTGTTTAAATTTTGAACTAGCTTTTCATCCATCTTCTTGCAAAATCTAATTCTTTCCTCTTCAATTTCTAATGCTTTGTAGAAAAGGTCATTTTTACTTGCGATAATGTTTACAAAGTTTCTAATCGTTGTTGGAGTGTGGTTTGCACCATCTAAATGAATGTGAATTCCACAACTTGAGTTTGTAAATGCACCAGTTTTTCTAAGTAATCTAACTATTTCTTGAAGGTTATCAATATCTTCTTTGTAAGTTAGGATTGGGCTTACCAGTTCGCAACTGTAATCGTTGTTTGTTGAAATCGTACCACCATTTGATTTTCTTTCGCATCTAATTGAACCATCATTCATGATTTTCCATGCTCTACCATCTTGTTGAATAATCCTTCTTGTTCCGTAACCATCAATTACGTTTTCGATTGTTGCGTTTAAGTAATCTGCAACTACCTTTGTTGCCTTATCTTTTGTAATTCCTGTAAATTCAATCTCGATTCCAAATCTTGCATTTAACATTTTAATTTCCTGCTTTCTGACACACTTTCTTTGTCGTGTATATACATCACTCTAAAAGCATTTATTAGCAAGTTATATTTTCACTATAGTAACTATTTTTGTTTATTTTCAAAAAAGCTGTAATACCTTTTTTTCTTTATGATATTCCATAAAATCATCGTATTCTAAAATGTCAGATTCTTTCATGAAGTTTTTTAAATTATATTTTTTTAAAAATAGAATCAAATCTTTTTGTGCAAAATAATCAATTTTATTATCAAACTTAACGACCAAATCTATGTCGCTTTCTTTATGATATTCTCCTTTCATTATTGAACCAAATAAATATAGTGCCTTAATACCTTTTTTTATCATTTTCATTTTTTCTTTTTGATATTTTTTAATTATGCTGTTTTTTAAATCTTCTTTTGTGTCTTTTTTCAAGGAGCTTATCCACCCCATAACAAAATATTTTAATATCACTTCATCATGAATTGGAGAGCAATCACGCGTAAAGTTTTCTGGCATTACTACTAACTGATTTAATTCATTATTAAGTAACCGTACTAATAATAAGTAACAGAAAAAAGTAAAAGAATTGATGCCTTTACAAATAAGCACATTCATTCGACATATTGCCAAATATAAATCTTGAGATGCCAAGTCCAATAAATTCTTAATCGCGAAGCTCTCTTCAGTCTGTAGTTGCTTATATATCTTCAAATAATCATCTAAATATTCTTCAAATGTAGAGCAATAATGTCTTGAAAAAATAAGTAGGTATAATTGATAGAATCCATGAATTTGCTTTTCTCTTTCTGTTTCGACTTTTTTAATATTAAGAGTGATTTTTTTTATTTCATCATACACATGTTCTCCTAGATAATTATCATAAAACGAGGAAATCATTTTATATGCGTATGAAATTTGTGGTACTAGTGTCAACATATTTTATCCTTTCAGTTTTTAATTGTAATTTTTGTAAAATAAAAAAGATCGTTTGCCGATCTTTTTCAACTTATTTTCTTTTAAACTTAATCCATATTCGATATTTTATTGGTGTAATACTGCAACAGAAATATCCAATTCCGTTATACATTTTATCACTTTTATATTTGTCAGATAGTTTGAAATCTAAATAAAAAGTCACAGTAGTTTCTTCTTCAAACAATGGAACTCGATATGCAGCTTGAGCGTCAATTTCTGGAAAATATTTCTTTTCATTCACCATAATGTAGTTGCTGCCCTCGAATACATCAAACCAAACACAATATTCCTCTTGAACAGGTTTTTTTATAATTTTATATGCGATAGTAAAACTGTATTCAGTTTGATCTATGTATTTAAATTCATAGATAATGCCATCAGGGTTATCATAGTCTATTTTAGAATAATTGCTCACCTGCCACCTATCGTTGATGGAATAGTACTTTGTATCATCATTAAAGCAACTCGTAAGTATGAAGAGAATACAGAGGAATGCTAATAACATTTTTTTCATATACTGTCATCCTTATCTATATTCTCATTTTATCATTAATTACTAATTATTCAAGTCTTTTACATCATAGCGGATAGCAATATACCTATTGTCTCATTACAATATCTCAGCCACATATGGCTATAATCGCTGGCGTAAACATCATAATACTTTTGATTTTTTGTATCATTGATATTCAACCTAAATCTTCCATTGTAAATATCAGCGACAATAGGATGATTAAAGACATCAAAGTTTTTGCCCTTAAAAATAATATCCCAAAGATTATCAAAAAGTATTGATAATTCCGTGCTGACAAGACTAAATGAGCTTAGAAGACATTTTTTATTGCACGAAAAGCTATAACCATCCGAAATATAACAAATAGAATCCGCATAACTATTTTTTTGACCATAGCATGGCAAACTTCTATCGGATAGTTTGTAAAAAGTAGCATTTTTTATATCGGTTTGCTCAGCAATGCTAACCAAACCATCAAATGATTTTTTTGTTATTGTAACAATATCTCTTTCTGTAAAATAATCAACACTAGTTGTTACCGAGGATAAGTGACCTGATACTCCTGCAATTACTATCAATTCCGGTCTACTATTCAATTTATTCCACTTGTCTTTTAAATTACTAAAATACTTCCCCGAATTTAATTTTTCAACACACGATTTAAATCTTTGAGAAGCCCCTTCATCTGATACCATTTCCTTATAAACATTTATCTTGAACGGCTTTGCTAAAAAGTTAAGTATCACCAAATTATTTGCAAGTGAAACTGGAGAATATGGAGTAGAAATTGAAACAAGTTTATAAATACTATTCGGTCTTTCAATAGCAGCTTCCAAGTTTACAAGTCCTCCTTGGCTATGTCCAACTAAAATAATATTTATTCCAATATCATACGATTTAATTGAATCAATAATAAATAATAATTTTTTTCTTTGATTTTCAATTGAATCATACACGTCATTGAAATTTACCCCTTTGCCAAGAGAAGTTCTAACTAATACAGATTTATTTGCATATCTTTTTGAAGTATCTACGAGATTAGCAATTTGCTTTCTAAAATCATTCATCAATGATGCCGATTTCCCTAAATATCCATTAATATCTAGTCCATAAAACGTGTTATTTTCGCAATTGAATTTTGACATATCAATAAAAGAATCTTCTGTTGATTTATTAATATCTTTATAAGCGATTGTCGTCAAGAAACCATTTGTCAGTTTGTTAATTGTTTGTATAAAATCGGTTTCATTATCCCCAAGTCCAGCTTGGAATAAGACGATTGTAAATTTATTTTTTTGTAGTGAACTCATATTTTCCTCCTATTTTTG
>JAVBPB010000045.1:0-27167 GCA_031549965.1 Mobilisporobacter sp.
AAAGATCTAAAGAAACTTAAAAAACTTTTAAAAGAAGTTACTGGCGTAAATGTTAAGCTATCTCGGTTTCCTGGAGGAAGCAGTAATGTAGTTAGCAAAGTGAACAGGACTGAATTTATAAAATACCTTAATGATAATAAATATGTATATTTTGACTGGAATGTATCTAATGGAGATGCTACAGATAGCAATTTGAATGTAGATTCTTTAGTGGAGAATGTAATAAAAGATGTAAAAAAATACGATAGTTCTATAGTTTTAATGCATGATACAAGCAGTAAAACAAACACAGCATTAGCACTTCCGGAATTACTTAATGAACTTAATAAATTAAATGTATTAATATTACCATTAGATGAAGATGTAAAGCCAATACAGCATATAAAAGCTGATTCAATCCAACAAAATTAATAGGAGGTAACATATGAGTTTTTTTAAAGAATTTAAAGATGATTTATCACAAGCTGTAAGTGAATTGATACCTGATAGTGAATTGTTTGCAGAAGAAATTGATGGACAAAATATTGATGGTGTAGAGGATGATAAATCTGATATTTTAGATTTTGAAAAATCTGTTGATGATACAAACTTATTTGATGATATAATAAACGATAAGTTAAATACAATAAAAGCCGAAAAAGCTAAAGAAAAAGTAACTAAAAATGTAGTTAAAACTGAAGAACAATTTTCATTATTTGTAGACGAGGAGAAGCCTGTGGAAACTAAACCTGAAACAATAAAAAAACCTGAACCAGTTATATCTCCAATTAGCTCAGAATCAAAATCAAATTCTAACGATGAAGTAACTGTAATAACAAAAGGAGCAACTGTTAAAGGTAATTTTAATACAGATGGTTCATTAGAAGTTAGAGGTTCAATATTAGGTGATATTGAGTGTTCTGGAAAACTTTCAATATATGGTAAGGTTACTGGTAACTCTAAAGCTTCAGAAATGTTTATTAATACAGTTAAGTTAGAAGGTAGCTTAGATTGTGAAGGTAGCATAAAAGTTGGAGTCAATTCAGTAATAATAGGAAATATTACAGCAACATCTGTAAATATTGCAGGTGCAATAAAAGGTGATATGGATGTTAACGGACCTGTTATTATAGATTCTACGGCAATTATTTTAGGTAATATTCAAGCCAGATCTATTCAAATTAATAATGGTGCAATTATAGAAGGTTTCTGCTCATTAAGCTACGCAGATACAGATATAAAATCAATTTTTGAATAATCTTTTAAGAAGAGGTGGCTTATGAAAGAAATAAAAAGAGTTTTATTAAAACTTAGTGGCGAGGCACTGGCAGCTGACAAAAAAATGGGATTTGATGAACAAACCTGTATAAATGTAGCAAATCAGGTAAAAGCTTTAGTTGACGATGGAATAGAAGTTGGAATTGTAATAGGTGGAGGAAATTTTTGGAGGGGAAGAACAAGCGAAACTATAGACAGAACAAAAGCTGATCAAATTGGAATGCTTGCTACAGTTATGAACTGTATATACGTATCAGAAATTTTTCGTTATGTAGGACTTAATACAAATGTTTTAACTCCATTTGAATGTGGCTCATTTACAAAAGTTTTTTCAAAAGACAGAGCTAATAAATACTTAAAAAAAGGCATGGTTGTGTTCTTTGCAGGTGGAACAGGACATCCATATTTTTCTACCGATACAGCAACAGTACTACGTGCTATAGAAATAGAAGCAGACATTATTCTTTTAGCTAAGTCAATAGATGGTGTATATGATAGTGATCCTAAGAATAATAAAGATGCAAAAAAATATGATGAAATTTCAATTTCAGAAGTACTTGATAAAAAACTTCAGGTAGTTGATCTAACAGCTACAATTTTATGTTTAGAAAATAAAATGCCAATAATGGTATTTGGTCTGAATGAAGAAAACAGTATTGTTAATACAATGAAGGGTTCTTTTAAAGGTACAAGAATAACAGTTTAGTTTGGGAGGAATTATTATGGATGAGAGAATAGCATCATTTGATGAAAAAATGCAAAAATCCGTAGAGACATTAAAAGAAGAATTTACCAGTATTAGAGCAGGAAGAGCCAATCCACATATATTAGATAAAATTAAAGTAGAATATTATGGTCAAATGACGCCACTCCAGCAGGTAGCGAATATATCAGCTCCAGAACCAAGAGTAATTCAAATTCAGCCTTGGGAAAGCAGCTTAATTAAAGAAATCGAAAAAGCAATAATGGTATCAGATCTTGGACTTAATCCTAATAATGATGGTAAAGTTATTAGACTTCATTTTCCTGAATTGACAGAAGAAAGAAGAAAAGATTTAGTTAAGGATATAAAGAAAAAAGGTGAAAATGCAAAAGTTGCTGTTAGAAATGTAAGAAGAGATGGTAATGATGCACTAAAGAAACAAAACAAAGCCAGTGAAATTTCAGAAGACGATTTAAAACAGCTTGAAGATAAGATGCAAAAGCTTACAGATAAGTATGTTAATGAAATTGATAGAGCAATAGATGAAAAATCAAAAGAAATACTTACAGTTTAATTAAGATAAATTATTTGTCAGGGCGAACTTAGTTCGCCCATTGTTTTAAATTTATGGGGCTTAAGGAGGATAGGAAATATGGATTCAAATATTAATGAAAAAGATTTAAAAATACCTAATCATGTTGCAATAATTTTAGATGGAAATGGAAGATGGGCAAAAAAGAAAAAAATGCCACGAAATTATGGTCATGCACAAGGAAGTAAAAATGTAGAAAAAATTTGTGAAGACGCATATAAGATGGGTATAAAATATTTGACTGTATATGCTTTTTCAACTGAAAATTGGAAGCGCCCTAATGATGAAGTAGAAGCTCTAATGAAGTTACTTAAAACATATTTAAAGGATTGTATTAGAATAAGCAACAAAAATAATATGCGGGTAAGAATAATTGGGGATATATCCGTTTTAAATGAAGATATGAGAGAAAGTATATTAAAGCTTGAAGAAGCTTCAAAGAATAATACAGGACTTAATTTTCAAGTTGCTATTAATTATGGTAGTAGAGATGAGATTTTGCGGGCAGTTAAAAAAATTATAAATGAGAAAGATAATAATAAAATTTTATTAGATGACATAGATGAAGAATTATTTTCAAAATATTTAGATACATTTGATTTGCCAGATCCTGATTTACTAATTAGAACCAGCGGTGAGCAAAGACTTTCTAATTATTTATTATGGCAGTTGGCTTACACTGAATTTTATTTTACAGATGTGTTATGGCCGGACTTTGATAAGGCAGAGTTATTAAAAGCTATTGAATATTATAATACCAGAGATAGACGTTTTGGCTTGGTGTAGGAGGTAGGTTATGTTTCGAGAAAGACTTATAAGTGGAATTATAATGGTAATGCTCATTGTAATTACAATCTTTTCAGGAGGGTATATATTACTTGGAATGGTAACATTAATATCTTTAATCGGTCTAATGGAAATCTATAGAGTTGAAAATATTCATAAATCAATTTTAGGTATTACAGGTTATTTGGCTTGTATTGGTCTTAGCAGTTTATTAATATTAAAAAAAGAAGAACATGTATTTATGCTATTAATTATGTTTTTTCTATTACTTGTTGCCATTTATGTTTTAACTTTTCCAAAATTTAAGTCTAGTAATCTATTAATGGCATTTTTTGGATTCTTTTACATAGTGGTTATGCTATCATATATATTCAGACTTAGAACCATGGAAGACGGATTAATTCTTACAGGTTTAATTTTTATTAGTGCATGGGGATGTGATACATGTGCATATTGTGTTGGTATGTTAATAGGCAGGCATAAATTAGCACCTAAATTAAGTCCCAAAAAGTCAATAGAGGGTTCTATTGGAGGTATATTAGGTGCAGTTCTTCTTGGCATAATTTATGCTCTAATACTAAAAGAAAATATTACTAAGTTAGAAAATCCAGTATTAGTATTTGCGATCATATGTGGATTAGGGTCAGTTATTTCTCAAATTGGAGATTTAATGGCATCAGCAATAAAAAGAAATTATAATATAAAAGATTATGGCAATTTAATTCCGGGTCATGGTGGTATATTAGACAGATTTGATAGTATAATAGTTACAGCACCAGTAATTTACTTTTTAGCATTATTCTTAAGATAAAGGGGTAAAGTATGAAGAATATAACAATTTTAGGTTCAACAGGTTCCGTTGGTGAGCAAACTTTACAGATTGTAAGAGACAATAAGGATTTGGCAGTAAAGGCTATGGCAGCAGGTTCTAATATAATACTTTTAGAACAACAAATAAGAGAATTTAAACCAGAATTAGTATGTGTCTTCAATGAAGAAAAGGCAAAAGAATTAAAAATAAAAGTTAGTGATTTACAAATAAAAATAGTAAGCGGTATTGATGGCTTAATTGAAGCAGCAACATATAAGCCTTCTCAAGTAGTGGTTACGGCAGTTGTTGGAATGATTGGAATAAAACCAACAATTGAAGCAATAAAAGCGGGTAAAGATATTGCACTTGCAAACAAAGAAACGTTAGTAACAGCCGGTCATATAATTATGCCTTTGGCAAAAGAATATGGAGTAAGTATTTTACCAGTAGATAGTGAACATTCAGCCATCTTTCAGTCACTAAAGAATGAAAATGAAAAACTAATCAGTAAAATTATCTTAACAGCCTCAGGAGGACCATTCAGAGGAAAAACTATAGAAGAATTAAAAAATATACAGGTTGAAGACGCTCTAAAGCACCCTAACTGGGTAATGGGAAGAAAGATAACTATAGACTCAGCAACAATGGTAAATAAAGGTTTAGAAGTTATTGAAGCTAAATGGTTATTTAATGTAAACTACGATAATATTGAAGTAGTAGTGCATCCTCAAAGTATAATACATTCTATGGTAGAATTTATTGATAGTTCAATAATCGCCCAGCTTGGAATGCCAGATATGAGACTTCCAATTCAATATGCATTATTTTACCCTACCAGAAGAATACTAAATACAGAAAAAGCAGATTTTTTTAAGATAAAAAACTTAAGCTTTGAAGAACCAGACAGAAAAGTCTTTAAAGGATTAGAACTGGCATTTAAATCGGGCAGATTAGGAGGAAATATGCCGACAATTTATAATGCATCAAATGAACTATGTGTAGATAAATTTTTAAATAGGAAAATAAGCTTTTTAGATATACCTGAATTTATAGAAAATTCAATGTCTAATATTAAATATATCAAAAATCCAAGCTTAAATGAAATATTGGAAACAGAAAAGGAAACATACGAATTTATAGAAAGTAGGTGCTAATTTGAATATTATTGTTGCCTTATTAATATTTGGATTGATTATTGTAATACATGAGCTGGGGCATTTTTTACTAGCTAAAAAGAATGGTATATACGTTACAGAATTTTCAGTAGGAATGGGTCCAAAAATTGCAAGTTTCGTAAAAAACGAAACAAGATATTCCCTAAAATTACTTCCACTAGGCGGCTCATGCATGATGCTTGGAGAAGACGAAGCATCTGAGGATGAAAGAGCATTCAGCAAAAAATCAGTATGGGCAAGAATAGCAGTAGTTGCAGCCGGCCCAATATTTAACTTTATACTAGCTTTCGTTCTTTCAATATTTGTAATAAGCATTATGGGCTACCAACCTCCAAAAATCCAAAAAGTAAGTGAAAACTACCCAGCATATGAAGCCGGTTTAATGGCTGGTGACGTAATAACTAAAATAAATGGTAAATCCATAGTAATTTACCCTGAAATCAGAAACTACTTACAATTTAACCCAGGTAAAACCCTAGAAATAGAATATAAAAGAGATGGAAAACAATACGAAACCACATTAACGCCCGTAAACGAAGAAGGTTACTATAGAATGGGAATAGAGGGAGGAAAATACCAAAAAGATAATATTCTAAACATACTAAAGTATAGTGCATACGAGGTTAAATATTGGATTCAATTAACAGTAGAAACGCTAGGTCAATTAATTGGAGGAAAAGTAAGTACAGACGATATTGGTGGACCAGTAAGAATTGTAAGTATAATAGGAGATACTTATGAACAAAGTAAATCTGTTGGATTATTAAAAGTAATAATAAGTCTTGCAAATATAAGTATACTATTAAGTGCCAATATAGGAGTTATGAACCTTCTACCGCTCCCAGCATTAGACGGAGGACGTTTAGTATTTATGATAATAGAAGTACTAAGAGGAAAACCAATTGACAAAGAAAAAGAAGGTATGGTACACTTTATAGGTTTTATTGCTTTAATGATATTAATGGTGTTTATAATGTTTAACGATATACGTAATATGTTTTAGGGTTTTTGCAGGTAGCCATACGAAAAGACTATTAATATCCTAAATCCCGTAAAGATTTACAGTAAAAGTTTTTTATAAAATTTAACACATTTATTCCAATAAAAATCAGCCCAAATAAACATTTAGGTTGATTTTTCCTATACTTTAAAAATGTATAAAAGATTATTTGTAACAATAAAGGAATAACAACAGAAGCATTATTAGTTCTAATAAAATATTTATTTACTGAAATTGGATTCCATAGAATATTTGCTAAACATGATGTAGATAACCCTGCGTCAGGAAAAGTAATGCAAAAATGTGGCATGATTTATGAGGGTAGGCTAAGAGAATATTATTTGCGTCATGATGGGACGTTTTCAGATTCATTGATTTATAGTATATTAAAAGATGAATTTAAGAATGGTTTATAAGTAAGACTTTATTAACTAATCAGTACTTTACTAAAAATATCATAACAATATTAGACAGCTTATGAGGAAATCATATGAACAAAGTAGTATTAAAAGTGAAGGTAAATTTAAGAAGGTGCTAGTATGAGCCTTATAAATTCATAGAAACAGAACAAGTATAAAATCTACCAGTTAAAAGAACATGTTAGCCTATCATATATATATAAGATTGATAGGCTATATTATTTTATAAGCCTTACAAAACCTAAAATCTAAGGCCTTAAAAACATTAGTCACTAAGCCACTATTTAAAATTCTACAACAGGGATACTAAAAACAATTCAAACAACTTATGACACAAACATCCTATAATTTTAACAACTAAAGTCACGTAGCACACAGTGAACTAAACGAATATTCTGACAAATATTATATTTAAAACTCATTTTATGCCATGGAAAGGAGACCAAGAAAATGTGGAATTCATTCCGCATTTTCTGTTTTAGGGGCTCCTTGGAATGTTTGGCATAACTGAGTTTTAAATATAATATTTGTCAGAATATTCTACACAGCCTAGAGGCAGAGCTAAAATAAAAATAAAACCCTCAAAAGGAGGACAACCCCATGTCAAGAACCAACACAAAGCTAATAAAAATAGGAACCCAAACCATAGGAGGCAACACCCCAATCCTAATCCAGTCCATGACCAACACAAAAACCGAAGACATAACCTCAACCGTATCCCAAATCCACCGCCTAGAAGCCGCCGGATGCGACATAATAAGAGTCGCAGTCCCAACCCTAGAAGCCGCTAAAAGTTTAAAAAAAATAAAAGAGCAAATCCACATCCCCCTAGTAGCCGACATACATTTCGACTACAAACTAGCCATAGCCTCAATAGAAAACGGAGCCGACAAAATAAGAATTAACCCCGGAAACATAGGAGACAAAAACAAACTAAACGAAGTAGTAAAAGCCGCCAAAGAAAGAACCGTCCCAATAAGAGTAGGAGTAAACAGCGGTTCCCTAGAAAAAGAACTAATAAAAAAATACAACGGAGTAACCGCTGAAGGAATTGTAGAAAGTGCATTAGAAAAAGTAGGATTGATTGAAGACATGGGATATGATAATATGGTAATAAGCATAAAATCCTCAGATGTTTTAATGTGCATAAAAGCCCATGAAATAATATCAAAAAGGACAAACTATCCTCTTCACATAGGAATTACCGAATCAGGAACTCTCCTATCAGGAAACATAAAATCCTCAGTAGGATTAGGTATAATGCTATACAATGGAATTGGAGATACAATCAGAGTATCACTAACAGGAGACCCAGTAGAAGAAATCTACTCTGCAAAACTAATACTAAAATCATTAGGTCTAAGAAGCGGAGGAATAGAAGTAGTATCTTGTCCTACATGTGGAAGAACACAAATAGATTTAATAAAACTAGCTAATGAAGTAGAAAAGTTGGTAGAAGACATACCATTAAACATAAAGGTGGCAGTAATGGGATGTGCTGTTAATGGCCCAGGTGAAGCTAGAGAAGCAGACATAGGAATAGCCGGAGGTATGGGAGAAGGACTTTTAATAAAAAAAGGTCAAATCATAAAAAAAGTCCCAGAACAAGAACTTTTACAATGCCTTAAAGAAGAATTACTAAATTGGAGTGAGTAAATTGAAGTTTTTTGAAGTTTTTAGTGATTTATCAGTAAATAGCGAAATAATGGATTACTTTAGAGATGTTGAAGTTGAAAAAGTAGTTGCTTCAAAGAGCAAAAAGATAATAAGTGTATTTGTCCATTCAAAAAGGCTTATTGAACATATGATGATTAATAAAATGGAAAATAGTATTAAAGATCAATTGTTTAAAAGAGCTGAAAATGAAATTAAAATAAAAACAAAATATGAATTATCAGGTCAATATACAAAAGATAATTTATTAACTATATATGATGAAAGCATTTGTGAAGAACTAAGAGAAATTAGTGTAATAGTCTATAATACTTATAAAAATGCCAATAAATATTTTGAAGGAGATACCTTAAGAATAGAAATAGAAGATAGTTTTATAGCAAAAGAAAAATCAATAATAATAAAAAGAATACTTGAAGATATTTTTAATAATCGTTTTGGGTTCAATATTATGACAGAGTTTACTTACTATGAGTCAAAACAAAAAATCGAAGATAAGGACAAAAAATATGAGGAAGAATTAAAGAAAATAATTCAAATGAATGAAAACATACAAAATAATGAAGAAGCAAAAGAAAAAGAAGAAGTAAAACAAAACAAAACAGATCAAAATAAACCTATCGAAAAGAAAATATCAGAAAAGAAATCTTTTTCAAAAGATAATTATTCATACAAGAAAAAGATTGACGATCCTGACATTATCTATGGTAGAGGATTCGAAGGTGACGCTATACCAATTAGTGATGTAAATGATGAAATTGGAGAGGTAGTTGTAAGAGGGAAAGTATTATTAGTTGAAACCAGAGAAATAAGAAACGAAAAAACTATAATAATGTTTAATTTAACAGATTTTACAGATACCATTACAATTAAAATATTTGTAAAAAATGAAGAATTAGCAGATATTTTATCCTCGATAAAAAAAGATTCCTTTTTGAAATTAAAAGGTCTTGCATTACTTGACAAATACGACAATGAAATAACTATTGCATCAATAACCGGAATAAAAACTATACCTGATTTTACTACTATGAGAATGGACAATAGTGAGGATAAAAGGGTAGAATTACATGCCCATACAATGATGAGTGATATGGACTCAGTTGTGGATGTAAAAGCAATGATTAAGCGGGCAATGAAGTGGGGACATAAAGCAATTGCAATTACCGACCATGGTGTGGTTCAGGCATTTACAGAAGCAAATCATGTAGTAGAGAAAAGTGATTTTAAAGTTATATATGGAGTAGAAGCATATCTTGTAGACGATACAAAAGATATTGTAAATAACTCAAAATCACAAATCCTAAATTCTCCTTCGGTTGTATTTGACTTAGAAACAACAGGATTTAGCCCAATTAAAGATAAAATAATTGAAATAGGTGCAGTAAAAATAGTTGATGGAAAAATATGTGATAGATTTAGCACATTTGTTAATCCCCAGATACCTATACCTTTAAATATTGAAAGGCTTACAGGAATAAAAGATGATATGGTTATTAATGCCCCAACCATCGAAATTGTGTTAAAAGATTTTTTAGAATTTTGTACAAATTGTGTTTTGGTTGCACATAATGCAAGTTTTGATATGAGTTTTATTCAGCAAAAAGCCAAAGAACAGGATATAGTGACTAATTTTACATATATTGACACAGTATCATTATCCAGAATGCTTTTACCTCATTTATCAAAGTACAAATTAAATAATGTGGCAAAAGAACTTTCTATATCCCTTGAAAATCACCACAGAGCTGTAGATGATGCAGAAGCAACAGCAAAAATATACGAAATATTTTTAGAAAGATTAAAAAATAAAGATGTAACAAATTTAGATGAGTTAAATAAGCTTGGAAAACCATCTGCGGAAACAATAAAAAAACTTCCTTCATATCATGCCATAATATTAGCATTAAATGAGGTGGGTAGAGTAAACCTATATAAGTTAATCTCCTTATCCCATATTGAATACTATGCAAAAAGACCAAGAATACCTAAATCAATTTTTATTGAGAATAGGGAAGGGCTTATAATTGGGTCAGCTTGTGAAGCAGGAGAGCTTTATCAGGCAATACTTCAGCAAAAATCAGAAAAAGAAATTACTAGACTTGTGAATTTTTATGATTATCTTGAAATTCAACCGGCTGGAAATAATGAGTTTATGATTAGAAATGAAAAAATTGATATTAAAACAGAGGAAGATTTAAGAGATATAAACAAAAAAATAGTAAAGCTTGGTGAAGAATTTAATAAGATGGTAGTAGCAACCTGTGACGTACATTTTCTTGATCCTGAAGATTCAATTTACAGAAGTATAATTATGGCTGGTAAGGGATTTCAAGACGCAGATTTACAAGCTCCCCTATATCTAAAAACAACAGAAGAAATGCTAAAGGAATTTGAATATTTAGGTGAAGAAAAAGCATTTGAGGTTGTAGTTACAAACACAAATAAAATAGCTGATATGGTTGAAAAAATATCACCGGTAAGACCAGATAAATGTCCTCCTGTTATTGAAAATTCAGATAAAGATTTAAGGAATATATGCTATGAAAAGGCACATTCAATATATGGAGAAAATCTACCTGAAGTAGTTGTAGAAAGACTTGAAAGGGAGCTAAACTCAATTATTTCCAATGGATTTGCGGTTATGTATATAATAGCTCAAAAACTGGTATGGAAATCTAACGAAGACGGGTATTTAGTAGGTTCAAGAGGTTCTGTAGGTTCTTCTTTTGTAGCTACTATGTCAGGTATTACAGAGGTAAATCCATTGCAGTGCCACTACTATTGCAGTAATTGCCATTATTCTGATTTTGATTCGGAAGAAGTTAAAAAATATGCCATGCTATCTAGCTCGGGGTGTGATATGCCAGACGCAAATTGTCCGGTATGCAATACACCTTTGACTAAAGAAGGACATGACATACCATTTGAAACATTTCTTGGTTTTAAGGGAAATAAAGAGCCGGATATTGATCTTAACTTCTCAGGTGAATATCAAAGTAAGGCACATGATTATACTGAGGTAATCTTTGGAAAAGGACAAACTTTCAGAGCTGGAACAATTGGAACATTGGCAGAAAAAACAGCATATGGTTATGTAATAAAATATTTTCAGGAAAGAAATATACATAAACGAAAAGCAGAGGTAACAAGAATAGTTCAGGGCTGTGTCGGTGTAAGACGTACAACCGGACAGCATCCGGGAGGAATAATAGTTTTACCTCATGGACAGGAAATATACTCATTTACCCCTGTTCAAAGACCTGCGAATGACATGACTACCAAAACAATTACAACTCATTTTGATTATCACTCAATTGATCATAACTTACTAAAACTTGATATTCTGGGACATGATGATCCTACTATGATAAGAATGCTTGAAGACATTACAGAAATTGATGCTAAAAAAATAAGACTGGATGAAGAAAAAGTTTTATCCCTGTTTTTAAATACATCAGCACTTTCAATAAAACCCGAGGATATTGGAGGCTGTGAACTTGGAGCCTTAGGCATACCCGAATTTGGTACAGACTTCGTTATGCAGATGTTAATTGATACAAAACCAAAATCATTTTCAGATTTAGTAAGAATTTCAGGATTATCACACGGTACAGATGTTTGGCTAAATAATGCCCAAACATTAATACAGGAAGGAAAAGCAACCCTTTCAACAGCCATATGTACCCGTGATGATATTATGACATATCTAATAAATATGGGAGTAGAAAAAGAACTATCCTTTACAATAATGGAAAGTGTAAGAAAGGGTAAAGGATTAAGACCGGAATGGGAAGAAGCCATGCTTTTGCAGAATGTTCCGGATTGGTATATTTGGTCATGTAAAGCAATTAAATACATGTTTCCAAAAGCCCATGCGGCAGCATATGTAATGATGGCATTTAGAATTGCATATTTTAAGGTTTACTTTCCACTTGCTTATTATACAGCATTTTTCAGCATAAGAGCGTCAGCATTTAACTATGAGTTAATGTGTCAGGGCAAGGAAAAATTAGATTTTTACATTAGAGATTATAAAAGAAGAAACAATGAGCTTACCAAAAAAGAACAGGATACTTTAAAGGATATGAGAATAGTACAAGAAATGTATGCAAGGGGATTTGAGTTTTTGCCAATTGATATATATAAAGCTCATGCAAACAGATTTCAAATTATTGATAATAAAATAATGCCTTCTCTTAGCACTATAGAAGGTCTTGGTGATAAGGCAGCAGATCAGGTAGTTTTGGCTGTAAAGGATGGGACATTTTTATCTAAAGATGATTTTAGGCAAAGAACCAAGGTTAGTACTACAGTGATAGAATTAATGTCAGAACTGGGACTTTTAGGGAATTTACCAGAATCTAATCAGATTTCTTTGTTTGAAACAGGGCTTTTATAAAGAATTATAGTAAAATAAAACAGACTTTTGTTACTGTCGAACTGGTATTAGGATTTTTTCATCGACCTAATATTAAACAGGCAGTGATAGTAAAAAAATGTGGTGTTATTGTTCGAAATCTATAATAAAAATAATTGACATATTTATTAAATTGTGATAGGGTGTATTCATTAGTATCTTAGCTCAATAGTGAGAACATATACCTTACAAGCAGAGGGTCAGAGATTTAAACATTGTAGGTCCTATTTTCAATTTAATAAGTAAAAACTGTGATGAAGAGGAGTATGAATGTAAAACCTACAGAAAGGGCTTGGTGATGGGAATAGCCTGGATAATAAGTTCAGAAGGTAGCTTCGGAGTTGCATATATGAGTTTAGTAGTATATGCCGGAATCGTCTACGTTATAAGATATGATGAGTTTTAATAAGGTGGTACCGCGTTTTACGCCCTTAGTTTACTAAGGGCGTTTTTTGTGTATAAAAAATACTAATTTAGTTAAGGAGAATAACAAAAATGCTTACAAAAAAATATAACCCAAAAGATTCAGAAAAAAATTGGCAAGAATTTTGGCAAGAAAATGGAGTTTATCACTTTGATATATCATCAAAAAAACCTATATTTTCTATTGACACACCTCCGCCAACAGTAAATGGAAAAATCCATATTGGACATATTTTTTCTTATTCACAGGCAGAAGTAATGGCAAGATATAAAAGAATGAGTGGGTATAATGTTTTTTATCCATTTGGTTTTGATGATAATGGGTTGCCTACAGAAAGATTAGTAGAGAAAAATCATGGAATTAAAGCACATGAGACAACACGGGAGAATTTTAATGAATTATGTTTGAGTGAGACTAAAGCTCTGGAAGAACAATTTAGAAAGTTATTTATTTCTGCTGGTTTTAGCTGTGACTGGAATTATGAATATTCAACAATTAGTCCCACAGCACAAAAGGTTTCACAAAAGTCGTTTATTGATTTATATAATAAAGGAAATGATTATTTTTCAGAAGCACCGGCATTATGGTGTACCGAATGTCAGACAGCCATAGCTCAAGCAGAGTTAGAAACAAAAGAAATGCCATCAGTATTTAATTATCTTAAATTTTATATTGATGGTATGGATGAGTATATTGAAATTGCAACTACAAGACCAGAATTATTAGCTGCCTGCCAATGTATCTTTATACATCCTGAAGATGAAAAAAATTCATATTTACTTGGTAAAATGATAAAAGTTCCTCTGTTTGGCTTTACAGTACCAGTATTACAAGATGAAAGAGTTGAGTTAGGGAAAGGCTCTGGTGTTGTAATGTGTTGTACATTTGGCGACTTAACCGATTTGGAGTGGTACAAAAAATATAATTTGTCATTTAAAGAAGTAATACTTCAAGACGGAACATTGTCAAATATATGTAGTAAGTATAGTGGGTTGACTGTAATGACTGCAAGAAAAGCAATAGTAAATGATTTAATAGCAGAAGGTCATATGATAAAACAAGAAAATATTAATCATAATGTTGCTACCCATGAAAGATGTGGAACCCCTATGGAAATCACGATTAAAAAGCAGTGGTTCATTGATATTTTATCTAATAAACAGCAGTATATTAATGCAGGTAATCAAATAAATTGGTATCCTGATCATATGAAATCCAGATATTTAAATTGGGTTGAGAACTTAGAATGGGATTGGTGTATATCAAGGCAAAGATATTATGGAGTTCCATTTCCTGTATGGTACTGTAAATCATGTGGTAAGCCAATTATTGCTAATGTTGAAGACTTACCTGTAAATCCATTATCTTCATCACCTAAGCAAAAGTGTAGTTGTGGTTGCTTTGAATTTGTTCCAGAAAAGGATATAATGGACACTTGGGCGACATCTTCTCTTACTCCTCTGATAAATCTTAATTGGAATGATGATGAAAAGTATTTATCAGAAATGCTACCAATGAGTGTAAGACCAAATGCACACGATATAATTAGAACATGGGATTTTTATACGATTGTAAAAAGTTTATTTCATACAGGAAAGTTACCTTGGTATAATATTATGATTTCTGGACATGTTATGGCATCGAGAAGTGAAAAAATAAGTAAACGCAAATCTAATTCCAATATGGAACCCATAGATGTAATTTCACAGTATTCTGCTGACGCTGTTAGAATATGGGCTTCCACAGGTAGTTTAGGAAATGATGTGGTTTTTACAGAAGAAGAATTTAAGAATTCAAATAAGCTTATCAATAAATTATGGAATGCTTCAAAATTTGTGATAATGCATCTTGAGGGATTTGATAAAAAAGATGATGACAAAAACATGATAACCCTATATCCATTTAGTAAGAATGATAATGTACATTTATTGTATATGGACAAATGGATTATAAGATCATTTAATAAAATGCTTGATAGATATGAAAAATATTTATCAAAATATGAGATTGGCTTGGCATTGGGTGAAGTAGAAAAGTTTTTTTGGGGATTTTGTGATGATTATATTGAAATTGTAAAAAACAGATTATATAAACCGGAGATATATGGAGAAGATGCAAGAAAATCTGGTTTATACGCATCATATTATACTTTGTTTGGAATTATTAAGTGTTTTGCAATCTATATTCCTCATATTACAGAAGAAATATATCAAGGTTATTATGTTAATATAGAGAATGAAAATTCTATTCATATAACTATCTTACAAAAAATTGAAGAAATATTTCAATTATCTGATACAGATTATAAAACAGGTACAGTAGCATTGGAAATCATATCTCAGCTAAGAAGATACAAGTCTGAAAATAATTTATCACTTAAAGCAGAATTAGGAAAAGTTATTGTAACGATGCCTGATACTATCAAAATGAGTGATGCAATGGAAGATATTAAGGCAACGTGTTCTTGTAAAGAAATTGAAGTTATAATTGGTGGGCAACTTGAGGTAAAGATAGTGAATAATAACAAACTTTAAAAAAAAGAAAAAAACACTTGCAAAACCAAAAATAATATAGTATACTGGCAAAGTAAGTTAATGGCCCATTGGTCAAGTGGTCAAGATGTCGCATTCTCAGTGCGAAGACAGGGGTTCGACTCCCCTATGGGCTGTTTTTGAATTGTAATTTTAATTCAATAAAAACTACTTGCATAATTGTGGCATATTTGTTACAATAATATATATTATTACGAAATTAATTCAGAGTGGGCGAAAGTCCACTCTTTATATTTTGCTTAAATTAAAATTAGATTGAAGGGACAAATAATGGCAAAAAGAGAAGTATATGAAAAAAGAACCGAAGAACTACTAGAAAAAATAATTGAAGATAATAACTATGAACTTGTAGATGTTGAATATGTAAAAGAAGGCTCAAATTGGTATCTAAGAGTATATGTAGATAAAGAAGGCGGGATAACCGTTGATGACTGCGAAATAGTAAGTAGGGCACTGGGAGATTTACTTGATAAAGAAGATTACATTGAAGACGCATATATTTTGGAAGTAAGTTCACCGGGACTTGGAAGACAATTAAAAAAGGATAAAGACTTTAACCGAAGTATTGGAGAAGAAGTAGAAGTAAAATTATATAAACCACTTAATAAGAAAAAAGAGTATGTTGGATATTTAACAGGATTTGACAATAATACAATTGATATAGAATTAGATGATGGAGAAATATTAAAAATCCAAAGAAATGAAATAGCAATAGTTAGATTAACATTTGATTTTTAAATTAAATTTACGGTAAAACACATATAAATCAGGAGGATAATAAGAAAATGAACAGCGAATTAATTGAAGCTTTAAACCAGATTGAAAAAGAAAAGGATATAAGTAAAGAAACCTTACTTGAAGCAATGGAAAATTCTTTAGTTGCTGCATGCAAAAATCATTATGGAAAAGCCGATAATATAAAGGTTAATATAAATAGAATTACAGGTGAAGTTACTGTATATGCAGAAAGGGAAGTAGTTGAAGAAGTTACTGACCCTGTAATGCAAATTAGTCTAGCAGATGCCAGAAAGAAAAATCCAAGCTTTATAGTTGGTGATATAGTAAATGTTGAAGTTACACCAAAGAACTTTGGAAGAATTGCAGCACAAAAGGCTAAACAGGTAGTAGTACAAAAAATCAGAGAAGAAGAAAGAAAAGTATTGTTTAATCAATATTATGAAAAAGAAAAAGATGTAGTAACAGGAATTGTACAAAGATATTTAGGAAAAAATGTAAGCATAAATCTTGGAAAAGTAGACGCTATGCTTAATGAAAATGAACAAGTAAAAGGTGAAGTTTTTAAACCTACAGAAAGAATTAAACTATACGTTTTAGAAGTTAAAGATACAACAAAGGGACCAAAGATTTTAGTTTCAAGAACCCACCCTGAGCTTGTTAAAAGATTATTTGAAGCAGAAGTAACCGAAGTTAAAGACGGAACGGTTGAAATTAGAAGTATTTCAAGAGAAGCCGGATCAAGAACTAAGATGGCAGTATATACAAATAACCCTGATGTAGATCCAGTTGGAGCATGTGTAGGGCATAATGGAGCAAGAGTTAATGCTATAGTTAATGAACTTAGAGGAGAAAAGATTGATATTATTAATTGGAATGATAATCCTGCTATATTAATCGAAAATGCCCTAAGTCCTGCAAAAGTAGTTTCAGTTGTAGTAGATATTGAAGATAAAAGTGCTAAGGTAATAGTACCAGATTACCAATTATCTCTAGCTATTGGTAAGGAAGGTCAAAATGCCAGGCTTGCTGCACGTTTAACAGGATATAAGATAGATATAAAAAGTGAATCACAGGCTAGAGCCTAATATTATTTAATGATTAATTACCTAAAGTCTTGCAAAGGAAGTGTTAAAATGAATAATAAGAAATTACCAATGAGACAGTGCATTGGCTGTGGGGAGTTAAGAGTTAAGAAAGAATTAATACGTGTTATAAAAACCCCTGAAGATGAAATTGTTATCGATGCAACTGGTAAAAAAAATGGAAGAGGAGCATACATATGCCCAAATTCCCAGTGTCTCAACAAAGCAATAAAGAGCAAGGGATTGGAAAGATCTTTTAAAACAAGTATTCCGAAAGAGGTCTATGATGAACTTATAAAGGAGTTGATAAGGCTTGAAACAAAATAAATTATTTTCCTTAATAGGATTGGCTATGAGAGCTGGTTTTGTGGCAAGCGGCGAATTCTCTACGGAAAAAGCTGTAAAAGAGAACCGAGCAAAAGTTGTAATAGTAGCGTCAGATGCATCAGATAACACCAAAAAAATGTTCACAAATATGTGTACTTACTATAAAGTGCCAATTTACTTTTTTGGTGAGAAAACCAGTCTGGGTCATGCAATAGGTAAGGAATTAAGAGCATCCTTAGCAGTGCTTGATAACGGATTTGCGGGTGAAATTGAGAAACAACTAAATATAGTAAAAGAATAGCGGAGGTAGTAAGTATGGCAAAAAGAGTACATGAATTAGCAAAAGAAATAGATAAAAGTAATAAAGATATTTTAACTGCACTTAAAGGCAAAGGTGTTAATATTCAAAGCCACATGAGTACTGTAAGTGATGAAGATGTGGAATATGTAAAAAAGCATTTTAATACAAATATCGAAAAGCATAATGAAATTAATAAAAATGAAAAACCTTTTGTAAAACAAGAATTTAGAAAAAATAATAATAATATAATTAGAAAAAGCGAACAAGGCGGTAATAATTTGAATAAAAATTCAACATCACAAAGCAATACAAATAGTGGAAACAATAAACCACAAAATAATAATCCAAACAGAAATAATCCAAACAGAAACAATCATACTGAGCAAAATAACCAAAACAGAAATAATCCAAACAGAAATAATCAACCTGATTCAAACCACCAAAGAAGTAATCAAAACAATAACCAAAATAATAATCAAAACAATAATCAAAGCAGAAATAATCAAAACAATAGTCAAAGCAGAAATAATCAAACAGATTCAAATCACCAAAGAAGTAACCAATATAATAATTCAAATAGAAACAATCAGACTGATTCAAATAACCAAAGATATAATCAAAATAGTAATGCAAACAGAAATAATCAGACTGACTCAAACCAACAAAGAAATAGTCAAAACAATAACCAAAGCAATAACCAAAACAGAAATAATGGATTCCAAAATAAAAACGGAAACCAAAATAGCAATAACAGAAATAGCGGTCAACAAAGAGATAACACAAAAACTAATCAACAAAATAATAATCAAAACAGAAATAATCAAAATAGGAATAGCCAAAATAATAATAGAAATAATAATACAAACAATAACCAAAATAACAGAAATGGTCAAAATAATTACAGAAACAATAATCAAAGCAGAAATAATGCAAACAATTCAAACAATAATGTACAAAAGCAGGTTCAGGTTCAGGAAGTTAAAGAACCAGTTATTAAAACAATAATTTTACCTGAAAAATTAACATTAAAAGAACTTTCAGATAAAATTAAGATTCAGGCATCTGCATTAGTAAAGCAATTGTTTTTAAAGGGAACAGTAGTAACTATTAATCAGGAACTATCATTTGAAGAGGCTGAAGAAATAGCACTAGAATATAATTGTATTGCTGAATTGGAACAAAAGATTGATGTTATTGAAGAACTATTAAAAGAAGAAGAAGAGTCTGAGGAAAACTTAGTAAAAAGACCACCAGTTGTATGTGTAATGGGTCATGTTGATCATGGAAAAACTTCCTTACTTGATGCAATTAGAAAAACCAGTGTAATAGAAAAAGAAGCTGGAGGAATTACTCAGCATATTGGAGCGTATGTTGTTAAAAGTTCAGGAGAAAAAATAACATTTTTAGATACACCAGGACATGAAGCATTTACAGCTATGCGTATGAGAGGTGCTAATTCCACAGATATAGCAATATTAGTAGTTGCAGCAGACGATGGAGTTATGCCTCAAACCATTGAAGCTATAAACCATGCTAAGGCAGCAGGCATTGAAATAATAGTTGCTATCAATAAAATAGATAAACCAAGTGCCAATGTAGAAAGAGTAAAACAGGAATTAACTGAATACGGTCTTATTGCTGAAGATTGGGGTGGAAGTACAATATTTGTACCTGTTTCAGCACATACTAAGGAAGGATTACCACAACTTCTTGAAATGGTAATACTTACTGCTGAAATATGTGAATTAAAAGCAAACCCTAACAGAAGAGCAAGAGGGATTGTAATTGAAGCTGAACTAGACAAAGGAAGAGGACCAGTTGCAACAGTTCTTGTACAAAAAGGAACTTTAAAAGTTGGAGATTCAATTGCTGTAGGTTCAGCTCATGGTAAAGTAAGAGCAATGATTGATCATAAAGGAAGACGTCTAAAGGAAGCAGGCCCTTCAACCCCTGTAGAAATACTTGGTTTAAATGATGTACCATTTGCCGGAGAAATATTTATGGCAACTGAAAGTGATAAAGAAGCAAGGACAATTGCAGAAACATTTATCTCCCAAGGAAGAGTAAAATTATTAGATGATACAAAAGCTAAATTATCTTTAGATGATTTATTTACACAAATTCAAGCAGGAAATGTAAAAGAACTTAATATAATAGTTAAAGCAGATGTTCAGGGCTCTGTTGAGGCTGTAAAACAAAGCTTACTAAAACTTTCAAATAGTGAAGTTGTAATTAAAATTATTCATGGTGGTGTAGGTGCAATTAACGAATCAGACGTTATCTTAGCCTCAGCTTCTAACGCAATTATAATAGGCTTTAATGTAAGACCTGATAATTCTGCAAAAGAAATTGCAGACAGGGAAAAAGTAGATTTAAGGCTTTACAGAGTAATTTATAATGCAATTGAAGATATTGAAGCTGCAATGAAAGGTATGCTTGATCCAAAATTTGAAGAAAAAGTTCAGGGTCATGCAGAGGTTAGACAAATTTATAAAGCTTCAGGGCTTGGAACAATTGCGGGTTCATATATTTTAGACGGAATTATAACCAGAAACTCATCAGTTAGAATTATAAGAGACGGTAATTTAATATTTGAGGGATCTTTAGCTTCTGTTAAGAGATTTAAAGATGATGTAAAAGAAGTAAGATCAGGATATGAATGTGGCCTTGTATTTGAAAAATTTAACGATGTTAAAGAGGGCGACAACGTTGAAGCATATATTATGGTTGAAATTCCTAGATAAGAAAATAAATCGGAGGAAATCTAAATGAGAAAAAACAGTATTAAAAATACTAGAATAAATGGAGAAGTTCAAAGAGAGCTGAGTAATATAATCAGCAGAGAAATTAAAGATCCAAGAATTAATCCAATGACTACAGTTGTATCAGTTGAGGTTGCTCCAGACTTAAAACACTGTAAGGCATATATTAGTGTACTTGGGGACGAAGAGTCCCAAAAAGCAACGATTGAAGGATTAAGAAGTGCCTCTGGGTATATAAAATCCTTATTAGCAAAATCTATAAATCTTCGTAATACGCCAGACATTGCATTTGTATTAGATCAATCAATTGAATATGGTGTTAATATGTCTAAACTGATTGATGATGTTAACAAAGATATTGTGAAAGAAGATGAAGTTAATGAATAATATTTTAAGTGAACTACAAAATATAGAAACTCTTGCAATCTCCGGACATATAAAGCCAGATGGAGATTGCGTGGGAGCTTTACTTTCAATGTATAATTATATAGTTAATAATTACAAGAATATTACAGTGGATTTATTTCTTGAACCGATACCTAAAATTTTTTGTAACCTTAAAAATTCAGATAAAATAATTAGCGATTTTACAATGGAAAAGGAATATGATTTATTTATTTCATTAGACTGTGGTGATGAAGACAGACTTGGAGGTGCTGTAAAATACTTTAAAAGTGCTAAAAAGACCATTAATATTGATCATCATATTAGTAATACAAACTTTGCTAACATTAATCATGTAATATTAGAAAGCAGTTCTACATGTGAGGTATTATATGACATATATGAAGAAGACAAAATAGATTTAGATATAGCAACTGCCCTATACATTGGTATAGTTCATGATACAGGAGTATTTAAGCATACAAATACAACACAGAAAACCATGAATATTGCAGGTAATTTAATAAGTCTTGGAGTAAATTTTTCTAAAATAATTGATGAAACATTTTATCAAAAAACATATATTCAAAATCAAATATTAGGTAGATGTTTACTTGAAAGTATGTTAGTTCTTAATGGAAAATGTATTGTGTCAACAATAAAGAGAAAAGATCTTGAGTTTTATGGTGCAAACTTAACTGACCTAAGCGGTATAACAGATCAATTAAGAGTTACAAGCGGCATAGAAGTGGCTGTTTTAATTAGTGAAACTAATTTTCAGGAATATAAGGTAAGTATGCGTTCAAACAACAAAATAGATGTAAATAAGGTAGCAAAGTATTTTGGCGGAGGCGGTCATATTAAGGCTGCCGGATGTAATATGAAAGGCACTACATATGATGTAATTAATAACCTTACTAAGCATATAGAGGCTCAATTAATAGATACTGACGAATATACAGGTGAATAAATTGATAAATGGTATTATAAATGTTTATAAAGAAAAAGGTTATACATCACATGATGTAGTTGCTAAACTAAGGGGAATTTTAAAACAAAAGAAAATAGGTCATACAGGTACTCTTGATCCGGATGCTGTGGGAGTACTTCCTGTATGCCTTGGAAAAGCAACTAAGTTATGTGATTTATTAACCGACAAAGATAAAACTTATGAAGCGGTACTTTTACTTGGAGTGGAAACTGACACTCAGGATACCTCAGGAAAAATACTAAGAGAAAGTACAGTAAATCTTTCAAAAGAAATTATCGAAACTGCCATAAATAAATACATTGGTGAATATAACCAAATTCCTCCCATGTATTCGGCACTAAAGGTAAATGGAAGAAAGCTTTATGAAATAGCAAGAGAGGGAAAAACCATAGAAAGAACTCCCCGTAAAGTAACTATAAATAATATAACAATAAAGGATGTAGACCTTTCTCTAAATGAAATTACAATGACGGTGGATTGTTCAAAAGGTACTTATATAAGAACTCTTTGCCATGATATAGGAACTGATTTAGGATGCGGCGGATGTATGAAAAGTCTTATAAGAACTAAAGTAAGCAGATTTTCAATTGATGAAGGTCTGACCCTGTCTAATATACAAAAGCTTATGGAAACCAATAGTCTTTTGGAATATATAATACCAATAGATGAAATGTTTCCAACCTATCCTAAATTATCTGTGTCAGAGTCAGGAAACAAATTTTTATATAATGGAAATCAAATTAGCAGTGAACATATACTTAATCACAGCATAATAAATAATTCGGGAGAACTATTTAGAATATATGACGCAAACCAAATATTTATGGGAATTTATGAATACATGAACAATGAAGACATATACAAACCTATAAAACTTTTTATTTCTTAAATTTAAAATGTAAACAAAACGCAGAATTGCGTTTAAGGAGTAAATCATGAACTACATTACAGGTACAACCCAATTTAAACTTGAAAACACGGCTGTTTGCTTAGGAAAATTTGATGGATTACATAAAGGACATATGGAATTAATTCATCAGATATTAAAATATAAGGATAAGGGATACAATTCAGTTATGTTCACCTTTGATTACCATCCCTCCAACCTTTTTTCTGACAAAGAAACCCAGTTAATATATACAGAAGAAGAAAAAAGAAAAAAATTAGAAGAACTTGGTGTTGATACCCTGATAGCATATCCATTTACCAAACAAACCGCAAGTACAAGCCCTGATGAATTTATTAAAGATATATTAGTAAATAAATTAGGTGCCAAAGTAGTAATTGTGGGCAGTGATTTTTGCTTTGGCAGAAATAGAGAAGGAAATACTAAACTGTTACAACAAGCATCAAGTGAGTATGGATTTAAATTAATAATTTGCAGTAAAATACAATTAAACAATAAAGAAATAAGCAGTACCTTAATAAGAAACGAACTACTAAATGGCAATATGGAATTAGCAAGTGAAATGCTTGATAAACCTTTTAGTATTTCAGGAGAAGTACTTCATGGAAAAAAGATTGGAAGAACTCTTGGAATGCCTACAACGAATTTAGTACCAGATTCAATAAAACTTTTACCGCCCAATGGTGTATATATTTCAAAGACCATAATAGATGGTGAATATTTTGAGGGAATTACAAACATTGGATATAAGCCTACAGTTGGAGACAATAAGAGGGGTGTGGAAACCTTTATTTTTGATTTTAATGATGATTTGTATGGTAAAGAAATAGAGGTTTTATTATATCACTTCGTAAGGGCAGAACAGAAATTTGATTCCTTGGAAGAATTAAAAAAGCAGATGCTTATGGATATTGATTATGGAAAAGAATATTTTAGGCCCAAGCAAAAGTATAAAGATATAATGAAGCTTTTGAATGAAATTTTTATATAGTATTTTAATATGTATCTAAAATAAATATAAAAAAGTATGCTTTTGTAAAGAAGGTGCTACCCAATAACTAAATCGCTCTTAAGTAGCACTTTCTTTAAATTCTTTTATTTAATGATACATTAAATTTCTATAATATAATATTTCTAATTACCTTTATTCCATTAGAAATCATACCGGTTGTATAAACTATATTTAACAAATCAGCATCATGCTCAGGCGTATCATAAGTATCTATAAGGTCAAGAACAACTAAAACCTCACCATTAAAATTTAATTCATTTAAATAACAATTAAGGGTTCTGGCAAAATCAGATATGCAAATATCGGTACAATCCCCAGTAATAATGTAATGAGTATATTTAGTATCAGCTATATTTTTAGCTAAAAAACCATTAGTTGAATTCTTTTTAATAATCTCATCAAGATATGGTTTTAATTCTTCAACGACTAAAGACTCATCAGAACTGTCTAAGCAATGAGGTATATAACTGGCTAATTCCTTAGAATCATTACAATGACAATCAGTATAAGCAACAGTTTTAATACCCATTTCTTTAGCTTTTTTAAACAGTTTTGTAGTACCTTCAATTAATTGAAAAACTCTTGGACTGCTTAAATTACCTTCTTTAGCAAAACCATTATTTAAATCAATACTAATCATAAGAGTAGTATCCGGATTAAAATCATTAATGGACATTGATGGCAGGCTTTCAAGCTTTTCATACATGCCCTCAAGTATTTTTGGTACATTTACGATAAAATCAGTTTTTAACTTTCTCATAATATTCTCCCTTCTATTTTAAAACCTTAAGAAGTTTATTAATACCTTCTTCAATGGTTTTTTCACTAAGGCTGGCATATCCCAGAATCAAAATTGGATAATCAATAACAGTTGGCTTTGTAATATAATAATCACTTAATCCATAAATTTTAATATCTGCTTTCTTTGACATTTCTATTAATTTAAGCTCGTCTAAAACAGTAGTTACTTTTATAACAATGTGTAATCCAGCACTTTCACTTAAAATAGTAATAATATCGGAATGTGGCTTTAATAATGAAATAAGTTTATCATGCTTAGATTTATAAACCTGACGCATTTTATTTAAATGTCTTTCAAAATAGCCTCCATCAATAAAATTAGTAAGTATATATTGGTCAATTCTTGAAACAGTACAAGAATAGTAGCTATATTCACTTTCATATATTGACATCAATTTCTTTGGAAGTACCATATATCCAATTCTGATAGCAGGTGCAATAGCTCTGGAAAATGTACCCATGTAAATTATCTTGTCATTTGAATCTATACCGGCAAGTGCTGGAATAGGTTTTCCCTTGTATCTAAATTCACTGTCATGATCATCTTCAATAATATACCGGTCATCATTCTCATTTGCCCATGTTAAAAGCTTAAGCCGCCTTTTTATAGGCATTACAAACCCAAGGGGATATTGATGTGATGGTGTAACATATGCAATATTAGCATTAGAATCATAAAGTTCACCAATATTAATTCCTCCGCTATCCACACCAATTGGCACAATATTATAATTAAACCCTTTTAAGATTCTATAGGCTTGTATATAAGTAGGATTTTCCATGGCTATGAAATTTACATTATTACTAAGTATTCTTGCAAGCAGCATTAAAAGGTAGTCAGCCCCAGCTCCTATAATAATCTGTTTAATATCACAATGAACACCTCTTGAATGATGCAGATAACTTTTAATAGATGATCTTAAAGAAAGATCTCCTTGATGGTTACCGGATTTAAATAACTCACTATTATCATAAGATAAGCTGTTACGCATTAATTTTCTCCATGTGTTATAAGGAAAAGCACTAAGATCTACATTTGAAGGGGAAAAATCATATTTATATATAGGCTTATTATCTATATCTGAATCCTTTGCGTCAGCAGAATGGCTACCTACTTGAATGATATTATTAATTTGACAAACAAAGTAACCTTTTTTAGGATATGATTCGATATAGCCTTCAGATAATAATTGGCTATATGCCATGTCTATGGTATTTCTACTTACTTGTAGGTGGGAGCTTAGGCTTCTTGTGGAAGGTAATTTTGTATTAAAGGTAAGATTTCCGGTTTGAATTTCCTCCTTGATGAAAGAGTAAATTTGTTCGTATAAAGGGGTTGTGCTGGTTGGGTTTAGATTGAAAGTTATAACATTCATACTTTTTCCTTTCAAGGGGTGGGGCAAACATATGTTGTATAAAATATTTTGATAATGTTCATGAAGTATATAGTAAGTAGGTTGAAATCTTAAAATTATTTAGAATTATATCAAATAATCTTATGTAATACAAGAATAAAATTTAAATATAGATGAAGGTATAGTATTTACTCAATTTCCAAAGTAAATTCGACCCCTTACTAACCTTAGTGTGGAATTTACTTTGGAAAATTAAAGAGATACGTTCACATATCATTTACCGTAAAACTGGTGTTTTTGTTTATTCTTATAATTCCTGTGTCAATCGCTTTTCTTATGATTTAAGATCTATTTGTAATCCTTGTATTTCAAATAATTTAATATATCATCAAAAATAGTAAAATTATTGGAGGTATAATGGATATACAGCTTCATAATATCAAAAACATGGGGTGGAATTAACTTTAACAAAGTGGAATTTACCTTGAAATTTGACTATAGATAAATAATTCACGCTAGGAGTAAATTAAGACTTTTAGATTATTTTTAATAATTAACTGAATAAATAGTCACATTGTACTACTTGGAATTATATTAAAGCTATGTTATAATCACCACAAAATGGGAGAGATTAATTGAGGGGCAAACTTATTGAAAGATAAGGACGCAAAGCTAGAAACCTAATCAGTGGTGT